>WQZC01000010.1 GCA_009780925.1 Actinomycetes bacterium
ACATGGGGGTGCAGATCGCCGCCGCGATGGGGGCGGAAGTCGCCGTGATCAGCCAGACCCGGGCGAAAGAGGCCGATGGCCTACGCTTCGGCGCCACCGAGTATCACGCGCTCGCCGAGCCGGACGCGCTCAAGAAGCTGCGCGGCAGCTTCGACCTCATCATCTCCACGCTCTCGACCAGCGCGGATGTGACCCCGTACATCCAATGCCTGCGAACCGGGGCCACCTACGTGAACGTGGGCCTGCCACAGCATCCGGTCACCCTCGCCATCAACGCGCTGTGCTCGGGCAACAAGATCCTGACCGGTTCGAACATCGGCGGCATCCCGGAAACGCAGGAGATGCTCGATTTCTGCGCCGCCCACGGATTCGGCGCCCAAGTCGAGGTCATCTCCGGCGAGGAGATCAACGCCGCCTACGACAAGGTAGTCAATTCCCAAGTGCGCTACCGGTACGTCATCGACACCTCGACGTTCCCGCCGGCCTGACCTCCCGACCGGGCGCTGGGACTCGCGGCGAGGCGGCTCACTCCGATATTCCAAACGCCTCCGCTAGCGCGCCGCGCCGCCCGTCGGCGTCCAAGCGGGCCTGGGTCTTGAGCACCGGCCGGCGCCAGGGGTAGGCGTGGATGAGCAGCAGCGCCTCGCCGAGGACGAACCCGACCAGGTAGACGCCGTAGCCGCCGCTGGAGACCACGAACGCGGCGACCAGGGAGACGATGATGAGCCCCTCGCAAAGCGCGAAGCGCATGACCACGCTCGCCATGAACCGGGCGAACGCCTGACGGGGCGCGTCCTGTTCGGAGAGGTCCAGGCCCAGCGGCTGGACTCGCCGATAGGAGGCCTCGCAAACGAAGTGAAGAACCACCGCCACCACCACCTGCGCCGCGACCACGGCCAGCGGCGGGTTGAACGGCGTCTTGGCGGTGGACCTGTTCAGGACCGAATAGACCGCCGCGCCGATCAGCACCGGCCCAGCGAGGAGCGTGTAGATGAGCGTGCGAAAGGCTTTCGCTTGCTGGGACATCGAGCTACCTCCAAACCCGAGACATCGACCGATGGCGCCGAAGTCATCCGGGCCGCGCCGGCACTCCGCGCGACCACCCGCTCAGAGTACGGGCTGGTCGCCGTGCGCTGGGCCCCGAGCGCGCTGGGCGGGTTCGACCCGACCAGGACCAGAGCGCCGGCGAGGCTTTCTCTTCCCGGCCCTGTCCCGGTCCGCGCGGCGTAGCCTGGCGAGGTCCGGGAGAGCAAATCTGGAGGCAGGCATGGGAATTCTCACCGAGCATTTCGTTCTTTCCAACGGCGTCGCCATCCCCAAGCTGGGCCTTGGCACCTGGCAGACACCGAATGACGTGGCGCCGCAGGCGGTGCGGACCGCGCTGGAGGTCGGCTACACCCACATCGACACCGCGCGCGCCTACCGCAACGAGTCCGGCGTCGGCGAGGGCCTGCGGTCCTCCGGCATCCCGCGCGAGCGGATCTTCCTCACCACCAAGGTCGGGGCCGAATTCAAGAGCTACGAGTCGGCCAAACAGTCCATCGACACCTCGCTGCGCGAGCTGGACGCCGGCTACATCGACCTGCTGCTGATCCACGCCCCCCGGCCGTGGCCGGAGATGGACGGCGGCGCCAACCGGTACTTCCCGGAGAACATCGAGGTTTGGCGGGCGCTGGAGGAGGCCCAGCGGAGGGGCGACGTGAAGGCGATCGGGGTGTCCAATTTCGAGATCGACGACTTGACCAACCTCACCTCGCATTGCGAGATCACGCCGGTCGCCAACCAGATCGAGTTCCACATCGGGTGCACCGAGCCGGAGCTGACCGCTTACTGCCAAGCCAACGACATCCTGGTCGAGGCGTACTCACCGATCGCCACCGGGGAGCTGCTCACCAACCAGGCCATCGCCGAGGTGGCCGCCCGGTACGGCAAGTCCATCGCTCAGGTGTGCATCCGGCACGCGCTGCAGTGCGGCTGCCTGCCGCTGCCGAAGTCGGTGCACGCCGAGTTCATCGCCGAGGACGCCGACGTGGACTTCGAGATCACCGCAGCGGACATGGCCGTCCTCGACGCGATCACCGTGGACTGACGCCGGCCCGGCAGCGGCCGTCAGCCCAGCGCGTCGATGGTGTCGCGCAGCAGCTCGCAGCCGCGCGCGAACGCCGCTGGACTCGGCAGCAGCGACAACGCGAGCGTCCCGGCGTCGTCCAGGTCGTAAAACCATCCCGGGTGGACGATCAGGCGACCGCGCTCCAGCAGCGCGACGACCAGTTCGTCGTCTGGGCGTATCCGAGGCACATCCACCAGCGCCGTCCAGCCCCCGGCGCAGCGACGCACCCGGTACGCGCCCCCGTCGAAGCGAGCCGCCGCCAGCGCCAGGTTGCCGGCCAACCGCTCGCGGACCCGCCGCACTGTCGCGTCGACGAGGGCGAGCAGGTCGGGCACGGCTTCGGCGATCGGTCCGCTGACCGGAAGATAGGCGTCGGCGATCCGATCCAGCGCCGCCGCCGCGAGCGCGGTCTGCCCGCGCGGGCCGGAGAGCCTGATCCAGCCCAGCTTCAGCTGCGGCGCGGCGAGCAGCTTGGAGAACCCGTCCAGGCCGAAGACGAGGTGGTCGAGCGCGCCGGACAGCCGCGGCGGACGGGCCGAGGCGGCGGGCCGCGTCCCAGCCTTGCCCCCAGGCTGGTTCCCCGCCAGGGCAGGACGCTTGCTCCCGGTCGGAGCCGGGCCAGCGGTGGGCGTGTCGAACGGCCAGAACACCTCGTCGGCGATCAGCGGCAGGCCCCGGCAGGCGTCGGCGAGCGCGGCGGGGGCGTACCCGCCGGTCGGGTTGTTCGGGTGGACCGCGACCACGGCCCGAACACCGGGACGCGCGGCGACGGCGGCCAGCTCGTCCAGGTCGTACTCCCAGCCATGCGGATGCAGGTAGTGCGCGGGGTAGTACGCGACGTCGATGCCGGCCAGCTGGGCCAGTGGCTCCACCAGCGGGTACCCCGGACGGGGCGTCGCGACCACCTCACCCGGGTCGGCCAACAGCGCGAACAGCCAGCCATACGCCTGCGAGGTGCCCGGGGTCAGCCAATAGTCGCCCGGCTCGCCGCCGAACCGCTCGGCCAGCGCCGCGCGCGCCCGGATCGGCCCACGCGGGTCGGGGTCATAGCCGCCCGAACGGGTCGCGGCGCGGGCCAGGGCCTCGGTGATCGCCGGATCGGTCAAGCCGTGCCGCGTCGGATTGGTGTCCGACAAGTCGGTCAACGCCACGTCTCCCAGACGGGCGCGGGCCACGGCGACGGCGTTCAGCTGCTCGGCGAAGCCGCTGCGCTGGGCCAGAAACACCCGCCAATCCTAGATGCGGGCAGAGGGTGAACCGGGGCCAGACCACGCAAGGACAAAGCCAGGATCGTGCGCGAGACGCTGAACATACTCGCGCGGATCCTGGCCATCGTCCAAGCGATCCGGACCCTTATGGGCCGGTAACCCACTCGGGGCAGATCCCGGTGACAGCCGGGGTCTGCCCCTCAATCCTCGCCCCATGGCGCACGGTGACGCAAGCGCTGCGCCAGCCACACCCCACTGACCGGGCCATGCGCCCGACGGGACGCCGACCGCTAGCCATCGGGCCTAGGCGTCACCCAGAATCGGCGAAAGGAGGCGCCCCACGGGGCGGACCGACCCAACGGCTGATCAAGTTGTGCGGCTCCCCGAGCACGTCGAGCACCTTGGCGGCGACGAAATCGACGAGCTGCTGCGCGCTCTGCTCCCCCCGCTCGGGAGCGGCGTAGAAACCGGGGCTCGCCGGCAGGATCACCGCGCCGGCGTCGTGCAGCTCGAGCAGATGTACCAACGTGGCGCGGCTCAGCGGCGTCTCCCGCGGCACAATGACCAGCGGGCGGCGCTCCTTCGCGGTGACCATCGCGGCGCGCTGCAGCAGATCCTTGGACAGCCCGATCGCGATGCCGGCCACCCCGGCCGCCGACGCCGGCACCACGACCATGCCTCGCGTCGGGTACGACCCGGACGCCGGCCCAGCGGTGAAGTCGTCGACCGGCCAATAACGCACGTCCGTCGGCTCGCGGCCGAGCCAGGCGGCCACGCCGGCGCGCCAATCCCGGTCCCGCAACCGGATCCCGGTCTCGTCGAGCAGGGTGAGGCGCGCGGCGCGGGAGACCACCAGGTCCACGGGCGCGCGCGCGTCGAGCAGCCCTCCCAGCACCGCTCGCGCGTACGGGGTGCCCGACGCGCCGGAGACCCCGACCACCCACGGCACTCGGGCCGCGTCGGGCTCGCTCGAGGTCATCCCACCAGCCCGTTCACGAATAGGTCCGCCAGCGCGAACCCGAACAGGCCGATGCCGATCACCCCGTTGGCGGTGAAGAACGCTCGGTTGATCCGACGCAGGTCGTCGGACCGGACGATCAGATGCTCGTAGGCGAGCACGCACGCGGTCAGCACCAGCCCGATCAGCCACAGCCGGCCCAGCCCGGCGGCGGCCCCGAACCAGGCGAACGCCGCGAAGGTCCCCGCGTGCACCACCGCCGAGGCGCGCAACGCCGCGGGAACGCCGTATCGGGCGGGCACCGAACGGATGCCGACCCGCCGGTCAACGTCCGCGTCCTGGCAGGCGTAGATCAGATCGAACCCGCCGATCCAGGTCCCCACCGCGATGCCGAGCGCCCATGCCGCCGCCGAGAAGTGGCCGGTGACCCCGATCCAGGCACCCAGCGGGGCGACGCACTGCGCCAGCGCGAGCAGCGCCTGGGGGAAGTCGGTGAATCGCTTGCCGTAGGAATACAGCACTAGGAGCGCGACCGCGACCGGCGCCAGCGCCAGGCACAACCAGGACAGCGCTGCCGCGCTGGCCAGGAAAACCGCCAGCGCCACCGCCGTGCCGGCCCAAGCGGCGCGCACCGTCATGGCGCCGGTGACCAGTTCCCGCTGCGCGGTGCGGGGGTTGCGGGCGTCGTACTCACGGTCCAAGATGCGGTTCACGCTCATCGCCACCGTGCGCGCGGCCACCATGGCGATGGTGATCAGCGCCAGCTGCCGCCAGTGCACTGATTGGCTCTGGCGCCACATCGCGGTCAGCGCCGCGATGTAGGCGAACGGCAACGCGAACACGGAATGCTCGATGACGACCAGCCGAAGGAACGCCCGGACCTTGCCGGGCGCCTCACCAGCCGGGCACGCGATGACCTCAACCACGCTTGACAGCGTAACCAGTCGGCGGGTTATCCACAGGCCGTCGCTCAGGACCCAACATCAACAAGACCATCAAGGTACGGTCAGCGCGGGCTTCCTTCCTACGGCATGGTCACGGCATTCCAGGTCGTGGCCTTGCTGAGGAAGGAGGGGAGATGGCGGGGACCAAATGGCCTCGGGCACCGAAGGCCGACCGAGTTGCGCTTGTGCTAGCCGCTCTAGCGCAACTCGCGTCAGCCTTGGCGTACCTGATCCAGACCCTCAAGGGCTGGTGACGGCCACTCTCGGGGCAGACTCCGGTTACCGCCGGGGTCTGCCCCCCTATCCTCGCACCAGCTGACCACTGGGCGCAAGACATGCCGGGGTCAAGCTCGATCCAGGACGCGGGCTAGGCGATGCCGTACTCGGACCAGCGGCGATCGACCAGGTCTTTGGTCGCCGGGTCCAGGACGCACGCCGCCGGCCAGCCGCCGTCGCGCCGGTACCCCTCGGCGGGAAGTTTCGCGGTGGCGTCCACCCCCAGCTTGCCGCCGAAGAACTGCTCGTAGGAAGCGTGATCGAGCTGATCCACCGGCCCCACCGAATGCAGCACGTCGCGGGAGTAGTCCACGTTGCCGAAGGCGCGCCAGGCGACCTCGGCGTAGTCGTGCACGTCGCAGTCCGCGTCCACCACGACGATGAGCTTGGACAACGACATCAACCCGGCGCCCCAGATCGCGCTCATCACTTTTTGCGCGTGCTTGGGGAAGCGCTTGTCGATCGACACTATGACGCAATTGTGGAACGCCCCGGCCTCGGGCAGATCGTAGTCAACGATGTCCGGCACCATCATCCGAATCAGCGGCAGGAAAATGCGTTCGGTGGCTTTGCCGAGCGGACCGTCCTCTTGCGGCGGGCGGCCCACCACGATCGACTGGAAGATCGGCTCGGAGCGCATCGTCAACGTCTCGACGCGCAGATAGGGAAAAGGCTCGACCGGCGTGTAGTACCCGGTGTGATCCCCGAACGGACCCTCCGGCAGCCGCTCGCCCGGCTCCACCCAGCCCTCGAGCACGACCTGCGCGGCGGCGGGCACCTGCAGCGGGACCGACACGCAGTCGACCAGCTCGATCCGCTCCCGAGCCAGGAACCCGGCGAACAGGTACTCGTCGATGCCGGCTGGCAGCGGCGCGCTCGCCGCGTAGCTGACCGCCGGAGGGCAGCCGAACGCGACCGCCACCGGCAGGCGCTCGCCGCGCCGCTCCGCCGCCGCCGCGTGCGAGGTCGAGTCCTTGTGGATCTGCCAGTGCAGGCTCACCGTACGCGGGTCTTGCAGCTGCAGGCGGTACATGCCCAGGTTGCGCGCGCCGGTCTCCGGGTGCTTGGTGTGCGTCAGCCCCATGTTGAGGAACACCCCGCCGTCGTCGGGCCAGGCTTTGATCCCCGGCAGCAGCTCGGCGAGGTCGATCGCGCCGCCGCGGCGCACGATCTGCTGGCAGGGCGCGCTCTTGACCCTCCGAGGCGGCGCGCTGCGCAACGACATCGCCTTGCCCAACGCCTCGCGCAGGCCGCCGAACCCGCGCGGCAGCTCCGGGCGGACCAGCTCGGCGATGCGCGCGCCGATCTCGTCCAGGCTGGCCGCGCCGAGCGCGCGCGCCATCCGCCGCTCGGTCCCGAACAGGTTGATCGCCAGCGGCATCTGCCCCCGGGCGGGGTTCTCGAACAGCAGCGCCGGCCCGCGCTCGGCGAGCACGCGCGCGACGATGCCGGTCACTTCCAGGTGCGGGTCCACCCGGGCCGTGATCCGGGCCAAATCACCGTCCGCTTCCAGCGCGGCCAGAAACTGTTGCAGATCCACCCTTGAACCGTAACTGGCGGGCCGGCGACACGCGCGTCTGACATAGGCTGGACGCATGATCCGGTTCGGTCTCCTGCTCACGCTGATCGCAATCGCCATCTGGCTGTACGCGATCTTCGACGCGCTGCTGACGCCAGCCGACCAGACGCGCAACCTGCCCAAGGGCGCTTGGGTCGTGATCGTGCTGCTGCTGCCCGACCTCGGCACGATCGCGTGGTTCATCCTCGGCCGCCCGCGCCGCGCCGACGCCAGCCGATCGCAAAACGCGCGCGGGATGCGCTGGCCGTCCCCCGGCGCGGCGACGCCATTCGGCCGCGCGTCACGATCCCATCCGGCGCACCCATCCGCGCCCGATGACGACCCCGAGTTCCTGCGGCAACTGGCCGAGCAGCTCAAACGGGAGCCACCGAAGGACTGACCGCGGCGCGAACGGCGCGCCTCGGCGTGCGGTGGCGCTCGCGCGCCCAGACCCGGCGGCTACGCCCCGGCCACGCCGCCGCGCGGGGTGGCACCGGCGGGCTCCGCGTAGTCGACGCGCACGACCTCGCCCGCCAGGAAGGTGAGCGTGGTGACCGAGGCGAGCGCGCACTGCCGTTTGCGCGGATCGTGCGCCAAGCGCTTGCCCTCGGCGTACCGGCGGGCCGCGACGATGGGCAGCTGGTGGGTGACGCAGACCGCCTCCCGCTCACCTGCCTCCTCGCCGGCGGCGCGGGCCGCCGCAAGCACCCGCAGCGCCACCTCGCGGTACGGCTCGCCCCACGACGGGCGCAGCGGGTTGCCGAAGTAGCGCCAGTTCCGCGCATCGCTCAGCAAGCCCTTGCCGCCGGCCACCTGGCGCCCCTGCAGATAGTTATCAGCCTCGATCAGCCGCTCATCGATCCGCACCGGCAGGCCCAGCGCGTCGGCCAGCGGTTTCGCGGTCTGCTGGGCCCGCTCCAACGGCGAGGACACGATGACGCCGATGTCCCGCGCGGCGAGCCAGGCCGCCGCCAGCTCCGCCTGCCGTTCCCCCAGCTCGGACAGGTGATAGCCGGGCAGCCGGCCGTACAACACCCGCTCCGGGTTGTGCACCTCGCCATGGCGCAGCAGGCTGACGACCCACTTGGTCTCGCTCACCGCTCTGGCTCCGGTGCGGCCGCGGCGGCGCGGGCGGCGACCGGCAGCGCCGCCGCGATCCGCTCCAGCGCCGCGTCGTCATGGGCGGCGGAGACGAACCAGGACTCGAACGCGCTCGGCGGCAGGTACACCCCGGCGTCGAGCATGGCGTGGAAGAACGGCCGATAGCGGAACGTCTGTGTGGCTTGCGCCGCCGCGAAGTCGGTCACCGGCTCGGCCGCGAAGAACACCGAGAACAGGTTGCCGGCGTTCTGCGCCACGTGCGGCACGCCTTGCGCGGTCAAGGCTTGCGACACCATCGCGCGGACCGCGCTCGCGGCGGCGTCCAGCCGTTGGTAGACGTCGGCGGTCGCCGCGCGCAAGGTGGCCAGGCCGGCGGCCACCGCCACCGGGTTTCCGGACAGCGTCCCGGCCTGATACACCGGACCGACCGGCGCGAGGTGGGCCATCACGTCCGCGCGGCCGCCGAACGCCGCCGCCGGCAGCCCGCCGCTCATCACCTTGCCGAACGTGAACAGGTCCGCCTCCACCGGCTCCAGCCCATACCAGCCGGCCGACGAGACGCGGAAGCCGGTCATCACCTCGTCAAGGATCAGCAACGCGCCGTGCGTGGCGGTGATCGCCCGCAACCCTTCGTTGAAGCCCGGCGCTGGTGGGACGGTGCCCATGTTGCCGGCCGCCGCCTCGGTGATCACACAGGCGATGTCGTCGCCGTGCTCGGCGAACGCCGCCGCCACGGCGGACAGGTCGTTGTACGGCAGCACGATCGTCTCGGCGGTCTGCGCGCCGGTGACGCCCGGGGTGTCCGGCAGCGCCAACGTCGCCAGGCCCGAACCGGCGGCGGCGAGCAGCGCGTCCACGTGGCCGTGGTAGCAGCCGGCGAACTTGACCACCCGGCTCCGGCCGGTCACCCCACGCGCCAGCCGGATGGCGCTCATCGTCGCCTCGGTGCCGGAGTTGACCAGGCGCACCTGATCAACCGGGGTCACCCGGCGCACGATCTCGGCGGCCAATTCCACCTCTCCGGCAGTCGGGGCGCCAAAGGACAGGCCACGAGTGGCCGCCTCCCGGACCGCTTCGACCACCGCAGGATGGGCGTGCCCGAGGATCATCGGCCCCCACGAGCCGACCAGGTCCACATATTCGCGCCCGTCAGCGTCGGTCAAGCACGGACCGGAGCCGGCGACCATGAACCGCGGTGTGCCGCCCACCGCCCGGAAGGCGCGCACCGGTGAGTTCACCCCGCCCGGGGTCAGGCGGCAGGCGCGGGCGAACAGTTCCGCCGAGACAGGGGTTTCGTTGGGCACTGGAACGTCGGTCACGATGCTTAGTCTTTCAGCAAGCGCCCCATGACGACGCGCGGACCGATCTGGTCCCCGCCGAGTTCGCGTCACCGGATCCAGACCGCAGCTGACGACGGGCATGGTTGCCCGGAACACAACCTCCCGCTGGGCTATCGGGCGAAGTTGGCTACCTCGGCCGCCCAATAGGTGAGGATCATCGACGCGCCGGCGCGGCGGATCGCGGTCAGCGTCTCGGCCACCATCCGGTCGCGGTCCAGCCAACCGTTGCGCGCCGCCGCCTCCACCATCGCGTACTCGCCACTGACCTGGTAGGCCGCGACCGGCACCGGGCTGGCGTCGGCCACCGCGCGCAGCACGTCCAGGTACGGCAGGGCGGGCTTGACCATCACCGCGTCCGCTCCCTCGGCGACATCCAGCGCGGTCTCGGCCAGCGCCTCGCGCACGGTCCGGGCGTGGTCTTGCTGGTAGGCCTTGCGGTCGCCGCGCAACGATGAGTCGACGGCCTCCCGGAACGGCCCGAAGCAGGCGCTAGCGTACTTGGCCGCATAGGCCAGGATCGCGGTCTGCGCGAACCCGGCGCCGTCCAGCGCGGCGCGCACCGCGCCGACCTGGCCGTCCATCATCCCGGAGGTGCCGACGAGGTGCGCGCCGGCTTCCGCCTGCGCCACGCCCATCGCCGCGTACCGCACCAGGGTGGCGTCGTTGTCGACCCGGCCGTCGGCGTCGAGCACGCCGCAGTGCCCGTGGTCGGTGAACTCGTCCAGGCACAGGTCGGCCATCAGCACCGTGGCGTCGCCGAGTTCGGCCCGCAGCCGGCGCAGCGCGACGTTGAGCACCCCGTCCGGGTCGTCCGCGCCAGACCCGGCGGCGTCCTTGCGCTCGGGGATGCCGAACAGCATCAGCCCGCCGACGCCGGCCTCGACCGCCTCGGTGGCGGCCTCGGCCAGCGAGGAGTAGGTGTGTTGGACGACGCCGGGCATCGAGCCGATCGGTCGGGGCTCGCTGATGCCCTCCCGCACGAACATGGGCAGGATCAGGTCGCTAGGCGCGATCGAAACGTCAGCGGCGAGCCGGCGCAGCGCCGGGGTGGCGCGCAACCGGCGGGGACGGGAGACCGGAAACCCCGGCAAGACAGGCAGTTGACTCACGCTGCGCACGCTACGCCCCGAACGCCCGCCGACGGGCGCGCTAGTGGGACGAGCGGCCAGAGGACCGTCGCGGTTTGGCGGCGGCGGTCGCGGCGGCCTTCTCCCGCGCCTCGATGGCGCGCGCGGTGGCGAACTCGGCCAGCGCGTCGACCAGTGCCGACACCGTGGCCTGCGCCGGCTGCACATCGACGCGCAGCCCGATCTCCTTGGCGGTGGCGACCGTCTGCGGGCCGATACAGGCGACCACAGTCTTGGCGTGCGGCTTGCCGGCGATGCCGACCAGGTTGCGCACCGTTGACGAGGAGGTGAAACACACCGCCTGGAAGCCGCCCGACTTGATCGCGTCACGGATCTCGGCAGCCGGCGGGGCGGCCCGAACCGTCCGGTAGGCGGTCACATCGTCGATCTCCCAGCCGCGCTCGCGCAACCCGGCGGCCAGCGTCTCGGTGGCGATGTCGGCGCGCGGCAGCAGCACCCTATTGATTGGGTCGAGCACCTCGTCGAACGGCGGGAAGTCGGCGAGCAGGCCCTCCGAGGACTGCTCTCCCGAGGGAACCAGCTCCGGGTTGATGCCGAAGGCGCGGACCGCGTCGGCCGTCGCGTCGCCGACACAGGCGATCTTCACGCCGGCGAAGGCGCGCGCGTCCAGGCCGAACTCGGTGAACTTCTCGCGCACCGCGCGCACCGCGTTGGTGGAGGTGAACACGATCCACTCGTAGCGACCAGTCACCAGACCCTTGATCGCCCGCTCCATCTGCGTCGGGGTGCGCGGCGGCTCAACGGCGATGGTCGGGACCTCCACCGGCACCGCGCCGTGCGCGCCGAGCCGGTCGCTCATCACCCCGGCCTGCTCCTTGGTGCGCGGCACCAGCACCTTCCACCCGTACAGCGGTCGCGACTCCCACCACGCCAGCCGCTCGCGCTGCGTGGCCGCCCGGCCGATGGTGAGCACCACCGTCCCGGTCATGCCGACCGCGGCCAGCGCCAAGTCGCCCAGCGTCCCGGCGACGGTCTGCTGCGCGCTGGAGGTTCCGTTGCAGCTCACCGTGACCGGGGTCTCCGGCTTGCGGCCGGCGGCGACCAACTGCTCGCCGAAGGCGGCCACATCGGACACCCCGATGGTCACCACCAACATGCCGGGCGCGCGGCCGAGCGCCGGGAAATCGACCGCGTCCAGCGCGGCCACGTGGACCTCGGTGTGCGCCGCGCCGGCTGGCACCCCGGCATACGTCGCCGTGCCGGCGCCCAGCGTCAGGCCCGGCACCACGTCGAACGGCACCACGGTGCGCGCCACCAACAGCGCCTCACGCACCGCGTCGTCATCGGCGAAGACGTCACCGGCGACCAGACGGACCACGCGCTGCCCGGCGCGGGCCTCCCCCAGCAGCGCCTTGGCGGTTTCCGCCGGCGTCGCCTCGGCGCGGCGCACGGCGCAGGCGGCCAGCTCGGTGACCGCCGCCGGCACCGACGGATCGACCACGACGACATCGGCGCGGGCCAGCGCTTGCTCGGCGCGGACCGCGAGCAGCCCCGGATCGCCGGGGCCGGCCCCAACGAAAGTGATACGGCCGATGGCCTTGCGGGCGCGGGTCATGGCAATCTCCCGAGAATCGTGTCAGCGCCGCGAGCGAGCAGGTCGGCGGCGAGCCGCCGACCGATCGCCTCGGCATCGGTGATGGGTCCAGTGGCCGACCCGGTGACGGCGAACCCACCGTCGGGCCGGGTTACCGAACCGTTCAGAACAAGTCTTCGGTCCGCCGGCGCGGCCAGCACGGTGGCCAACGCCCCAACCGGGGCGGTGCAGCCGGCGCGCAGTCCGGCGAGCACGGCCCGTTCGGCGCACGCCGCGGCGCGGGTGTCGGGGTGATCGAGGCGGGCCAGTGCCACCCGGGTCGCGGCGTCGTCCGACCGGCACTCGATCGCCAGCGCCCCCTGCGCGGGCGCGGGCAGAAAACTGAGCGGGTCGAGCAGGTCGGTGACGGCGTCCGCGCGGCCCAGCCGGGTCAGCCCAGCGAGCGCCAGGAGCACCGCGTCCAACTCACCGCCCACCTTGCCCAGCCGGGTGTCCACGTTGCCGCGCACCGCCACCACAGCCAGGTCCGCGCGCGCGGCCAACAGCTGCGCCGCCCGTCGCGGCGACCCGGTGCCGACCCGCGCGCCGGCTGGCAACTCGGCGAGGGTCAGGCCGTCGCGGGCGACCAGCGCGTCACGCGGGTCTTCTCGCGGCGGCACCGCAGCCAGCGCGACGCCGGCCGCGGGTTCCGTGGGCAGATCCTTGAACGAGTGCACGGCGACGTCGATCAGGCCGCCGAGCAGGGCGTCCCGCAGCGCGGAGACGAACACACCAGTGCCGCCGAGCCGGGCCAGCGGGGCGGCGGACCGGTCGCCATGGGTCACCACCGGGACGATCTCCACGCCGGCGCCCAGCGGGGCGATCGTCTGCGCGGTCTGCGCGCGGGCGAGCGCGCTCGCCCGGGTGCCGACCCGCAACACCGCGCCGGTCATCTCGGCCCCCCGCCCGCAGGTTGATCGGCGGACGCCGGCCGGACCGCCGCCACCGACTCGATCGCCGCCGGATCGAGATCGAACAACCGGCGCAGCGCGACCGCGTACCGGTCCCCACCGGGCGTGCCCGCCAGCTCCTTGACCCGCACCGTGGGCGCGTGCAACACCTTCTCCACCGCCCGGCGCACCGCGATGAGGACCTCGCGGCGCGTAGCCGGGTCCAGCTCGGGCAGCCGGGCGTCCAGCCGCGCCAGCTCGGCGTCGATCACCGCATCGGCGCGCGAGCGCAACGCCGTGATCGTCGGGGCGACCGCGAGCCGCTGCCGTTCGGTCAAGTGCTCGCGCAGCTCCTCAGCGACGATGGCCATCGCCGCGCCGACCTCGGCCTCATTGACCGGACCGCCGCCGACCCGCAACGCGTCGAGATCGATCAGCGTGACCCCGGGCAAGGCGCCGACGGCGGGGTCGACATCGCGTGGCAGCGCGAGATCCACCACCACCAGCGGCGCCCCGCCGCGCTCGGCGAGCCGATCGGCGGGGAAATCCTCGGCCACGATGACCAGCCCAACAGCGCCGGTGGAGCTGACCACCAGGTCCGCGCCGGCCAGCGCGTCGCGCAGCTCGTGCGGGTCGGCGGCGCGCCCGCCCAAGCTGGCGGCCAAGCGCTCCGCGCGCTCGGCGGAACGGTTGACGACGACGAAGTCGCTCACCCCGCGCCGCCGCAGCGTCGCCCCGGCCAGCGCGCCCATGGAGCCGGCGCCGACCAGCGCCACCCGCCGCCCGGCCAACGAGCCGAACGCTTCGGCCGCCCGATCCAGGGCGACGGAGACCACCGACGCGCCCGCGTGATCCAGGTCGGTGTCGGTGTGCACCCGCTTGCCGACCCGCAGCGCCGCCTGCGCCAATCCGTGCAGCACCGCACCCGCGGTCGTCGCGGACACCGCCGCACCGTATGCGGCGCGCAGCTGGCCGAGGATCTGCGACTCCCCGACCACCATCGAGTCGAGCCCGGCGGCGACAGAGAACATGTGTTCGACCGCCGCCTCGGCGAAATGCACATAGACGTGCTCGCCCAGCTCGGACACCGACAGCCCGGCGCGACGGGCCAGCACGGCACTGATCTGGGCCAGCGCGGGGTGGAAGCGGGGCACCTCGGCGTAGACCTCGACGCGGTTGCAGGTCGACAGCAGCAGCACCTCGTCGATCGCCTCGCTCGCGCTCAACTCGGCCAACACTTGGGGCACGTCGCCGGCTGGCATGGCCACCTGCCCGAGCAGCGCCACCGACGCGGTGCGATGCGACATCCCGACCACCAACACGCTCACGGCGACACCACCGCCACAAGGGACACCGCGCGCAGGATCGCGCCGCTCGCGGCCCGGTCGCGATGGCCCCCACGGGAGCGGTCAGCGCGCTGGCCGGAGAACGCGACGTTCTCGGACGGGCTGGCTGGCTCACACGGCCGGGGCCGCACGCGCTCGGGCGGGTTCATTTACTCCCTCTTGGGAACCGACCCGCACTGCCCGTCCCGGGTGTCGGGATGCGCGGTCGGTGTGATACGAGCTGGTCGGGACGGTTCAGACGGTACGCGGCAGGTGTGCGCTTTCCCAAATCGTCAGTCGATGTGATATAAGCCCCTTCATGGGCACCGACAGATGTCTCGGGGAGCGCGCGTGAGCACCGAAGAGCAGTCGACAGCCGGCCGGCTCCGGCGGCGCCGGGCCACCGCGCCCCAGGGACCACCTGCTCCCTCGCGGGTCGCCGCGCCCGCCGAACCGGACGTCGCGCCGTCGCCGTCGCGGCCGGAGCCGGAGCCGGTGGCTGGCCCGCCGCTGGCCCCAGCCGGCGCGGCGACCGACTCCTCGACCAGTCGGCGTCCCGTCGGCGCGCGCCCTGAGGGATCCGATCGCGTCGATCGAGCGATGCGCGACTTGGTCGGCGCCGGCTCCTCGCAGCTTGGAGTGAGCCGGGCGACGCGCGGGCGCGAAGTCGATCGTCCCACCGAGCAGGATCTGGCCGCCGCTGAGGCGGAGCTGGTCATCGTGCGCCGGCATTGGACGCCGGCCGAGTCCTAGCCGGCTCACTCCAAACCGGCTCACTCCAAACCGGCGCAGTCCCAGCCGGCCGAGCACCGCTCTGGGGGGCAACCGCCCGAGTCACGGCCGCCCGAGTCACGGCCGCGCGAATCGCCACCGCCCGACTCCGGGCCCGACAGGCGGCCGGTCGCCTCGAACTCGGCGATCTGCGCGATTCGGCGCAGGTGCCGCCGGTCGCCGGAGAAGGGCGTGGCCAAGAAGATCTCCAACAGCCGCACGGCGTCCTGGACCGAGTGGTCGCGCGCGCCGATGGCGGCCACGTTCGCGTCGTTGTGCGCTCTGGCCAACCGGGCCGTCTCGTCGCTCCAGATCAGGGCGGCGCGCACCCCCCGCACCTTGTTCGCGGCGATCTGCTCGCCATTGCCAGAGCCCCCGATGACCACGCCGAGGGCACCGGGCTCGCGCGCGGTCCGGCTGGCTGCCTCGATGCACGGCGCCGGATAGTCGTCAGCGGGGTCCAGCACGCGCGCGCCGCAGTCGATGGGCTCGTGCCCCCAAATCGTCAATTGTTCGACGAGCCGCGCCTTCAGCTCGAAACCGGCGTGATCGCTGCCAAGAAACACTCGCATGGGCGGCGCTCAACTCAACCGCGCGCGCGCCGGGGTGGCACCGGGCGCAGTCGACCCATTGCGACTCGCGTCACAGCGGACGGATCATGCAGGCTTCGCTGAGCCGGCCGCCGTCACTGATCGGCTGGCGCTGCCCGGTGGGCGTGAAGCCGGCGCGCGCGTAGGCGATCTGCGCTGGGACGTTGTCACCGAGCACCCACAGGCTCAGCGTGCGGGCGCCTTGTTCGCGGGCCCAGTCGGCGACCGCGTCGATGAGCGGTCCGGCCACGCCCTGGCCCCGCATTGACGGGTTGACCCACATCGACACCAGTTCCCGGTCATCGGCCGGACCGTGCGGGCCGCGCTTGCCGGCGACCATGCCGATAACCGGTCCGCCGTCGCTCACCTGGGCGAAAAACGTCGCCCGTCCGAGTCTGGTCAGTCGCTCTCGCCAGGCCGCCTCGTCGAAGGCGACCTCGCGCGCGTAGGTGGAACTGAATGCCTCCGGCGCGTCAGCGAGCGCGGCCAGGCGAACTTCGCGCAACGCGGCCCAGTCGTCCTCGCCGGCGCGCCGTATCTCGATCACCGCCTGATTATGACCTGTGGTCATCGGCGGAGGTGCCGCGGGCATCGCGCCCGGGTGTCCCGCCCGGGTGTCCCGCCGACGGCGCGTCGCGCCCCCGGCTCGATCACCGCTCCGGCGAGGACGCGGCGGTCAGCGCGGCCAACACCAAGCCGACGATCGGTCGGGCCTTGGCGCTGGGCCGGCTGACCGCGAGCAGCCGGCGGCGCAGGGACGGCTCGCGCAACGGGCGCACGCTGACCTGGGCGGCGTCGGCGGCGACCGCGAGCCGGGGCAGCACCGCGACGCCGTGCCGGGCCGCCACCGCGCGCACCAGCAGCAGCATGTCGTCGGTCTCCCAGCGCACCGCCGGCTCGAATCCCGCCGCCCGGCAGGCCGAGCGAACCGCGTGCCCGCAGGCCGCCTCGTCCGGTGGCATCACCCAGTCCAGCTCGGCCAGGTCGGCCAGCGCCACGTCGGCGCGCCCGCGCAGCACTCCGGGAGCGGCGAGGACGACCAGCGGCTCGGACACCAGGTCGGTGGCGGTGAGCGGCTCGGGCAGGGCCAGCGGGACGTAGTCGTACTCGTCCACCACGGCGAGGTCGGCGTCGTCGGCCAGCACCAGCTCAAGGCTGCGCGACGGCTCCGCGACGACCACCGAGACCACGACCCGGGGGTCAGAGGCGCGCAACCCGGTCAGCGCCGGGGAGACCAGCGCGGCGGCGGCGCTGGCAACCGCCGCGACGGTCACCTCGCCGGCCACCTCGCCACGGAGGCGATCGAGGTCGGAGCGGGTGGCGGCGAGCAGCTCGAGCACTTCGGCGGCCCGCTCGGCGAGCAGCTGGCCGGCCCCAGTGAGCACCACCCCGCGCGGGGTTCGATCGAACAGTGGCGTCCCTGCCTCCCGGGCCAGCACCGCCAACTGTTGCGACACCGCCGAGGCGGTCAAGCCACACGCGCGCGCGGCGCCGGCGATGGTGCCGCGCAGCGCCACCTCGCGCAGCAGCCGGAGCCGGCCGACGTCCAGCGGCGCGGCGGGCGCATTAGCCATAAGCAGAGCTTACGGCATATGCTCAGTGGGCATTAGCCAAGATTAGCCATGATGGGAGGACGCGCACATGATCGAGTCAGTACGGGTCATCGGGTTGGGCAAGGTCGGGGAACTGGTCGCCACCCTGCTCGCCGATTGCGGGTTCGAGGTGACCGCATACGACGCCCGGGAACGCGCCGGACTGCCGTTCCCCACCAAGACCCTCGACGTGCGCGACGGCGCCGCCGTGCGGGACGCGCTGCGCGGCGCGCACGCCGTGGTTTCGTGCATGCCCTACCACCTCAACCTTCCGGTCGCCGAGGCGGCGTTCGAAGTCGGCGTCAACTACTTCGACCTGACCGAGGACGTGCCGACCACCAATCGGATCCAGGACCTCGCCGCGCGCGGCACCGATCTGGTGTTCGCGCCGCAATGCGGGCTGGCGCCGGGCATCATCGGCATCATCGGCGCGTCGCTGGCCGAACACTTCGACGCGATCCGCGCCATCGAGCTGAAGGTGGGCGCGCTCCCCCGCCACCCCGCCGGGCAGCTGGGCTACGCGTTCAACTGGTCGGCCGAGGGAGTGGTCAACGAGTACCTCAACGACTGCGAGGTGCTGCGTGGTGGGACGCGCCAGCTGGTGCCGGCGATGGGCGAGCTGGAGCGGGTCGTTATCGGGGGCATCGAGCTGGAGGCGGCGCTCACCTCCGGCGGCCTGGGCACCATGTGCCACACCTACGCCGGTCGGGCGCAGCGGCTGGACTACAAGACGCTGCGCTTCCCCGGCCACTTCGAGCGGATGCGGTTCCTGTTCGACGAGCTGGGGCTGCGCGGGCGGCGCGAGCTGGCCGGCGAGCTGCTGGTCGACGCCCTGCCGCCGGTCGATGAGGACGTGGTGTACCTGCACGCCGCGGTCGAGGGCACGGCCAACGGCCGCGGCTCCGCCCCCGCTGGGCAGTTGTATCGCGAGCAGTACGTGCGCGCCTTCCAGCCGCTGGCGATCGACGGCCGCACGTGGCGGGCGATCTCCTGGACGACGGCGGCCTCGGCGGTGGCGGTGGTCGAGCTGGTCGCGGCCGGCAAGGCGCCGCAGACCGGATTCGTGCGCCAGGAAGACATCCCATTGGACGCGCTGCTGGCCACCCGCAACGGCGCGCGTTTCACCGACCAAGGAGCGATCTGACCATGGCCGCGTTCCCCACCGCCGACGAGCTGGCCCGCCAGACCCGGGACGTGCTGGGACGGCTCGGCGTCCGCTTGGACGACGTGGCAGCCGCCGACGGCGACCTGGTCGCCCGTTCCGCCGTCACCGGCCAGGAGCTGGCCCGGTTGCGCGCGCACACCCCGGCCGAGGCCGCCGGAATCATCGACGCGGCGCATCAGGCGTTCCTGCGCTGGCGCGCCGTCCCCGCGCCGGTGCGCGGCCAGCTGGTGCGCGAGTTCGCCGACCTGTTGCGCGAGCACAAGGCCGATCTGGGCGAGCTGGTCTCCATCGAGGCCGGCAAGATCCGCTCCGAGGGGCTCGGCGAGGTCCAGGAGATGATCGACATCTGCGAGTTCGCGCTCGGCCTGTCCCGGCAGCTCTACGGGCTGACCATCGCCTCCGAGCGCCCCGGCCACCGGATGATGGAGCAGTGGCACCCGCTGGGGGTGGTCGGGGTGATCAGCGCCTTCAACTTCCCGGTGGCGGTGTGGTCCTGGAACACCGCACTGGCCTTGGTCTGCGGCGACACGGTGGTGTGGAAGCCCTCGCACAAGACGATGCTCACCGCGCTGGCCTGCCAGGCGCTGCTGGCCCGGGCCGCCGCCAAGGCGGGCGCGCCCGAGGCGTTGTCGGCGCTGCTGCTCGGCAGCGGATCGGCCGTGGGCAACGCGTTGGTGGAAAGCCCCCGCGTCCCGCTGATCAGCGCCACCGGCTCGACCCGGATGGGGCAGACCATCGCTCCTAAGATCGCGGCCCGGTTCGGGCGGTTCATCGGCGAGCTGGGCGGCAACAACGCGGCGATCGTGACCGAGTCGGCGGACCTGGACTTGGCGGTGCGCGGCATCGTGTTCTCCGCCGCCGGCACCGCCGGGCAGCGCTGCACCACTTTGCGTCGGGTGATCGCGCACGAATCGATCGCCGATGAGCTGGCCGCGCGGATCGCCGCCGCCTACTCCTCGCTGCCGGTCGGCTCCCCGCTCGCCGACGACACGCTGGTCGGCCCGTTGATCGACGCCGCCGCGCACGCCGAGTTCGCCGCCGCGCTGGACGCCGCGCGCGCCGACGGGGGCGAGGTGCTGGCCGGTGGCGAGCGGGTGCTCGCCGACACCGCGCCAGACGCCTACTACGTCCGACCCGCGCTGGTCGGCATGCCCGCGCAGACCGCCATCGTGCGCACCGAGACGTTCGCGCCGATCCTTTACCTGCTGCGCTACAGCGACTTCGACGACGCGCTGGCGCTGCACAACGCTGTGCCGCAGGGCCTGTCCTCGTCCATCTTCACCCTGAACCTGCGCGAGGCGGAGCTCTTCCTCGGCCCGCAGGGCTCGGACTGCGGCATCGCCAACGTCAACATCGGCCCGTCCGGGGCCGAGATCGGCGGCGCGTTCGGCGGGGAGAAGGAGACCGGCGGCGGGCGCGAGTCCGGCTCGGACGCGTGGAAGGCGTACATGCGCCGGGCCACCAACACCATCAACTACTCCACCGAGCTGCCGCTGGCGCAGGGCGTCGAGTTCGTCTGACCGCGCTCCGCGTGGGGGATCGGTCCGCCCGGGGAGCTGGTCCGCGCGGTGGACTGGTCCGCGCGGTGGACTGGTCCGCGCGGTGGGCTGGTCCGCGCGGTGAGCTGGTTCGCTCCCGGCGCTGAACCGGATCGCTGCGCGTCATCAGAACACCGGCTCAGTCGAGGCGGCCAGCCGCAGCAGCGGTGCTCAAACCGTGATCACCGAAACGAAATCCTCGACGCCCTTGTAATCACCGGGGTTCGCGGTGAGCAGCACCGCGCCGAACTCGGCGGCAACCGAAGCGATCATCAAATCGATCCGGCGCGGCCGAGGGTCCCGGCCAGTCCGGCGGACCGACTCAGCGATCGCGCCATACAGGTGCGCGGCGCGCGCTGAGTATGGAACCGGCTCGAACTGCTCCAACAGCTTTCGATAGCGCGCCTCACGCGCGGCCTGCTGGTACGGATCGCCCTGGTACAAGCCAAATGCGAGTTCGGCCACAGTCAAGGCGCTGATCATGACCCGGTCGGCGATTGCCTCGACACGCTCTGGCAAGTCGATCGCGCACGACGTGTCGAGCAGCGCCAGCCGATGATTAGCCACGAGTGCCAAACGGGTCGTCGTCGATGAAATCGCCGGCGTCCCGGATGTCCCTGAGCCACGCCGCGCGTCCCGCCGGGGACAAGTCGTCCTGGCGAAGCGCGCGCGCAACTTCCGCTGTGTTCGCGAACATCGGCGGCCTGGCGCGCGTCACGTGCGGCACCACATCGGCCACCGGAATGCCGCGGCGGGTGACGGTGAAGCTCTCCCCAGCCTCGACCCGATCAAGAATGCCCGCGTTGTTGTTGCGCAGCTCCCGCTGGGCGATCACGGTGGTCACAGAACTCCTTGTAGCGGCTACGTAGCTCATCCGTGCCCACCACTGCGGGACGCACTCACTGGGCCAGCATCGCACCCCGTCCACAGGCCTTCCGGTCGCGAAATCAGCAAGCACCAGGGGCGCTGGGGTGATACCGACCAGGCGTTTCGGCACCGGCGGCGCAGTCGGGGCACCCGCAGAGCGCCGCCTGGCGCAGGCTCGCTATTCGGCCGACTCGTCAGCCTCGGCAGCCGGCTCGGCCACTGTCTCGTCAGCCTCAGCGACCGTCTCCGGGGCGTCCTCCGGCGCGTCAGCCGCCGCCGGGTCCTCGGCTGCCGCCGCCGATGGCGCGTCATGATCGCCTGGGCGCCAATCCGGGTTCCTCGCCCCGGCGCGGAAGCCCTCGGCCACGTCCTCAGCCTTGTTCTTGGCGGCCTCGGCGAGCTGGCCGGCTTTCTCAAGGGCCTTCTCCGCGATCGGCTTGGCCTTCTCGACCACGCCCTCGGCCACCGGCTTGGCCTTCTCCAACGCCTTCTCCGCGATCGGCCTCGCCTTCTCGACGATCTCCTCGGCGGTGTCCTTGATCTGTTCGAAGATGCTCATCGCAGCCTTCCGTGCTCTCATGTCGATGCTGTTACATCCATTCTGACGGGAAACAACGACCCGGTGCCACCGCCACACAGTCGCCGGCCAGCCACCACCCAGCCGGCGGTCACGCACCGCTGTCACACGGTCGGCGCTTCTCAAGCGCCGCTGTCACACGGTCGGCGCTTCTCAAGCGCCGCTGTCACACGGTCGGCGCTTCTCACGCGCCACCGTCACACGGTCGGCGCTTCTCAAGCGCCGACGCGGGCGGCGGCCAGTTCGATCCGTTCGTCGGTCGCGACGGCGGCGATCCGCACGAAGCCGCTCGCCGGCGCGCCATAGAACTCCCCCGGCGAGACGACGATGCCGGCGCGCTCCGCCAACTCGCGCGCCGCGCCCCAGGCGTCGCCATCGGGGGCCGGCACCCACAGGTAGAACGTCCCGGCCGGCAGCTCGGCGCGCAGGCCCACCGCCCCCGCGATATCCACCAGCCGGCGCAGCCGGCGCAGGTACCGCTCACGCTGCCGTCGCACATGCTCATCGTCGGCCAGCGCGATGACCGCCGCCTGCTGCACCGGCCCCGGCGGCATGAGCCCGGCATGCTTGCGCACCTCGCGCAGATAGCCGACCAGGTCCGCGTCGCCGGCGTAGAAGCCGATCCGCGCGCCGGCGAAGTTGTCCCGCTTGGACAGCGAGTGCAGCGCCAGCACCCCCTGCGGGCCGTCGCGCAGGATCGTCGCCGGCGGCCCGTCCCAGGTGTATTCGACGTAGCACTCGTCGGCCAGCACCGGCACCCCATGCGCGCGCCCCCAGGACGCGACCGCGGCCAGATCGACCAGCTCGCCAGTCGGGTTGGCGGGCGAGTTGACCCACACGCACAACGCGCGGCGGGCGTCGTCGTCGGACACCTCGGCCAGGTCGCGATACGGCACGGCGCGGCAGCCGGCCAGGATGGCCCCCATTTCGTAGGTGGGGTAGCTGATCTCCGGGTACAGCACGGTGTCCCGCGACGGGTCGCGCAGCTTGAGGTACTGCGGCGCCGAGGCGACGAACTCCTTGGTCCCGACGCAGGCGGCCAGCTCGGTGGCCGGGTCGACGGCGACGCCCAGCCGGCGAGCGAACCATTCGGCGGCGGCGGCGCGGAACGCGGCGCTGCCGATCGATGGCGGGTAGCCCCGATAGGCGTCGCCGGCGGCCAGCGCGGCGACCACCTCGTCCGGGGCCGGGTCGCACGGGGTGCCGATGGACAGATCGATCGCGCCCCCTGGGTGTCGCGCGGCGAGCGCGGTCACCGCGCCGAGGCGCTCATACGGGTAGGGCGGCGGCACGAACCCGTTCATCCCGCTCCCGCCGATGCTGACCCCACCGCCTTCGATCCCACCGCTTTCGATCACGGTCGCACCTCCTTCGTATCGCACATCTGCTCCGCGCACATGTGCTCGGCCAACAACTGCGCCAAATGGACGCCGCCCCGACCCGCGAGCTGATCGAGCTGGGTGCGGCAGGAGAACCCGTCGGCGAGCAGGGTGGCGTCCGGCCCGGCGGCCCGCACCGCGGGCAGCAGCGCCGATTCGGCGACCGCGACCGACACCTCGTAGTGCCCGCGCTCGGCGCCGAAGTTGCCGGCCAGCCCGCAGCAGCCCCCGACCGCGTCGACCTGCGCCCCCGCCTGCCGCAGCAGCTTCGCGTCCTCCTGCCAGCCGAGCACGGCGTGCTGGTGGCAGTGCGGTTGCGCCACCGCGCGCACATCGCCCAGATCCGGCGGCACCCAACCGGGGGTGGCGGCCAGCAGCTCGGCGAGCGTCTTGGTGGCCGCCCCCACTTGCGCGGCCCGGGGGTCGCCGGGCAGCAGTTCGGCGGCCTCGGCGCGCAGCACGGCGGTGCACGACGGCTCCAGCCCGACGATCGGCACACCCGCCTCCAGCGCGGGCCCAAGGGCGTCCAGGCTGCGGCGCAACTGCTTGCGCGCGCCGTCGAGCTGGCCGGTGGAGATCCAGGTGAGCCCGCAGCACACCGGCTGGTCGACGATGGTCACGGTGTAGCCGGCGGCCTCCAGCACCGCCACCGCCGCCTCGCCCACCCGCGGGGAGAAGTGCTCGGTAATGTTGACCACCCACAGCAGCACGGTCCCCCGGGCGCCTGGACCGGCGCCCGGTCCGGCGTCACGACCCGACGCGGCGGCATCACTCGGACCGCCGGCGCAACCCCCGCCGGCGGCCTCCCGCGCTGAGGAGCGCTCAGCGAACCACCGGCGGAACGTCCGGGTCGCGAACGACGGCAGCGGTCGGCGCGAGTCGATGCCGCCGAGCCGCTTGACGACCGGGGCCACCCCGGGCAGGCGCAGCGCGGCGTTGGCGAGCCGGGGGGCGCGCGCGACCAGGCGCGCCCAGCGGGGCAGCCAGCCCAGCGAGTAGTGCGCCGGCGGACGCAGCCGCCGCCGATAGCGCTGGTAGAGCGCCTCCGACTTGTACTTGGACATGTCCACGCCGGCCGGACAATCGGCCGAGCAGCCCTTGCAGGACAGGCACA
>WQZC01000011.1 GCA_009780925.1 Actinomycetes bacterium
ACCTCGTCGACGGTCGGGTGGAAGTGCGGCGCCTGCAGCCGCATCGCCCAGCCGACGAACGCGCCGGCGGCGCAGTCGGCCTGCGTCTCCAACGATATGGACGAGATGTTCGTCTTGTCGAACAAACCCAGACGTTTCTGCACCACATGCCCGAACTCGTGCGCGAAGACCATCGTCGCCAGGAAGTCGCCGTATTTGGCAGCCAACATAGGCACCAGATGACGCTGCGCGCGATCCCAGGCCACCGAGTCGTCCAGCTGACAGTAGAAAGCGTTGTCGACCACGGCGTCGGCCTCTTGGTGCAGGCAGGCGTTCTCCAGGTCGGCGGCGGTGCGTTCCACCGCGCCGTCCACCGAGTACAGCTTCCCTTCGAGCTTTGGGAACGTTTTGCCGTCCGAAACCGTCGGATAGCTCAGCTGCCAGAAGTCGATCACATCATTGATGGAGTTCTCCACCACCTGGTCGAACGGATCGCTGCCGGCCCCCACCACGTTCAGGTGCGCGTCGGGGGCCAGTGGAGCCACCTCGCCGGAACCAGAGACCGCGTTCGCGCAGCCGGTCAGAAACAACATGGCGACGGCGATCACGGCCGTCACCCTGGCGCGGATCTTTGCCGATGTCACTTGAAGCTCCCCTCGCACCGGTGCCAGTGGCCCCGGATCAGACGCCCAGTGAAGTCTTATGAGCGTATTGGACGATCGGTGCTTTGGACAACCCGCGCTCAGCGTCGCAGTCCGCCCGGGGACGGGAGGCACCGTCGCGCCGGCCGGCATGTCGCCGAGTATCGTCGCCCCGGAGCGCCGGTTGTTGACCGGTATGGGCGGCCAGCGGCAATCTGGCGCAACAGGGTCAACGACTCCATCGTGGGCGAAAACAGAAACCAGGGGGCCAGCCATGGCTTGTGGTCAGTGTGGCGCCGAGTTGCCGCTCGGGACACATTTCTGCTCCCGTTGCGGCGCTCGCCAACCCGAAGCGCCCCAAATGGCGCCAGCCTCAGCAGAGATGATCGACGACCGGACGACCCGGCGGTCCGACCTGGTCGGCTTCCAAGCCACGTCCCCGGCTCCACCGCCGGCACCCGCCGCGCCGCCGGTGGCCACCTACCAACCGCCGCCACCAGCCCCGAGACACGCGCCGGCGCCTCCGCCACCTTTGGCTCCACCCACCCAGGCGCCGTACGCGCCACCCGCGTACGGGCCGTCCGGGTATGGGCCGCCCCCAATGAGCTACCCCCCAGCGACCCAAGCGCAGCCGATGTCCTACCCCTCGCCAGCCACCAGAGCGGGCCGGGGGCAGGCAGGAGTGGTCGGACTGGTGTTGACCGCCGTCGGCGCGATCGCGCTAGTGCTCGGCTACACCGCGCTCGAGTGGTACAAGGCCTCAGAAAGCCAGCACGCCAAGCTCAGTGACCTCCGCAGCATTGTTCACTTGCCCGGCTTTCCTTCCGGTTTCCCGAAGGCATTTTTCGGCTGGCTCGACTGGGTGCTGCTGGGCGCGGTGATCGCCTTCGCGATCATCGCCAACCTGCCCAGCCCCACCGCCACCGCGTTCCGGGTGCTCACGCCGCTGGTCGGCGCCGCCGGCATCGCGGGCATCTTGCTGGCGCTGAACGATCAAGCGCTGTCAAACGGACACATTTTCACCAACGCGTGGCTGGGCCTGTACGCCAGCCTGGCCGGGTTCCTGATCGTCGGCATCGCGGGGGTCATCGGCCCGCAGCGGGCTAATAGGTGATGCGCGCGCCCGCACTATGGTGGGCTCGTGGCGGAGCAGGCGCGGCAACGATCGACCCGGCAGGGCGACGCGGTCCGCGACGCGCTGCGGACAGCCGGTGGGTTCCGCAGCGCCCAGGACGTGTACGCCGCGCTGCGCGCGCGCGGCATTCCGGTCGGCTTGTCCACGGTCTATCGGCACTTGCAGGGCTTCGCCGATGACGGGCTGGCGGACGTCATCCACACCCCGGACGGGGAGACGACCTACCGATTCTGCGGCGACGCGGCCAGCAACCATCACCACCACCTGGTGTGCCGAAAGTGCGGCCGGGCCGAGGAGATCGAGGGCCGCGCGGTCGAGCAGTGGGCCGCCACGATGGCGCAGCGCTACGGCTTCACCGACGTCGATCACACCGTCGAGGTGTTCGGCGTGTGCGCCGCCTGCGCCCCCTCATCGCGCTGACTGGTCCCGCTTGGCTATTGGTCGGGAGAGCGGGCCATCAGCTGGCGCAGCGCCGATCGCGCCCCGTCGGCCTGGATCGCCGTCAGGGCGTCGGCGAAGTCCGCCACGAACTCGGCTGACTCGCCGAGATCGCCGAACACCTTGCGATCGGCCAGGAACGATTCCGGGGCGGTGCGGCTCGCGCGCGCTGCGGCCATGATTTCCTCCCGGAGCGGATCGATGACCTCGATCGGCTGGCCATGCTCATCGACGCCCTGAGCCCAGCGCGCCCAGGAGGCGAGGACCGCCGCGCAGATCGGTGCCCGGCCGCCCGCGGCGAGCCGTTCCCGCGCGACCGGCAACAGGAACTTGGGAATCCGGTCGGTCGTGTACGCGCAGATCCGCGGCAACGGGTCCTTGACACCTGGGCTGGAGTAGCGCGCCACGATGCTGCGCCCGTAGTCGCGCAGGTCGGTGCCGGGAATCGGGCGCAGCGTCGGCAGCGCTTCCTCGTCGTGGTAGCGGAACACCAGCGCGCGGATGTCCGGATCGCCGAGCGCCTCGTGCACGTGGTGGTACCCGAGCAGGTAGCCGAAATAGCCCAACGTCTGATGGGCGCCGTTGGCCAGTCGCAGTTTGGCGGTCTCGAACGGCTTCACGTCGGCGACCAGCTCGACGCCGGCTTCTTGCCACGGCGGCCGGCCGGCCGCGAAATCGTCCTCAATCACCCACTGTGTGAACGGCTCGCAAGTGACCGGCGCGCCGTCGTGATACCCGTGCGCCTGTTCCAGGTGTTCGATGTCGGCGGGCACGGTTTGCGGGGTGAGCCGATCGACCATGCTGTTCGGGAAGGTGAACTCGCGCGCCATCCAGGCCGCGAGCCCCGGCTCACGCGCTTCGGCGAATCCCAGGAAAGCCGCCCGAGCCACCGCGCCATTGCCCAGATTGTTGTCGCAGGAGAGAATCGTCAACCCGCCGGCGGCGTTCTTCCGGCGGAGTTCGGCCGCCTGGAAAAGGAGGCCGAAGACGGAGCGGTTCGGCGCCACGGCGCGCAGGTCCGCCCGCACTTCGGGCGAAGCTCCAAGAAACTCTCCGGTCACGTCGTTGGTGTCGTAGCCGCCCTCGCTGATCGTCAGGCTGACGATGCGCGTGTCCGGGTCGGCGAGCTTGTCGACCACGCGCCGCGGATTGTCCGGCGCGTACAAATAGTCGTGCAGCGCGCCGATGACGGTGTCGTGCTTGGCGCCGTCCGGCGCTTTGACGGTCAGCGTGTAGAGGTTGTCCTGGGCCGCCAGCGCGGCCCGACTAGGCGAGCCGCCCGCGCGCACGCCGACACCGCAGATCGCCCAGTCGTCAGCCAGCCCGGCCCGCATGAGCTTGTCGACATACATCGCCTGATGCGCCCGGTGGAAGTGGCTGACGCCGACATGCACAATGCCCGCGCGTTGTCTCATGCGGTCGTATGTCGGCACCGGAAGCTCGGCGGCGAGCGTCG
Source organism: Actinomycetes bacterium (assembly GCA_009780925.1). Classification (GTDB taxonomy): domain Bacteria; phylum Actinomycetota; class Actinomycetes; order Mycobacteriales; family Jatrophihabitantaceae; genus WQZC01. Next base: position 3,650 of record WQZC01000011.1, read on the forward strand.
GCAGCGCGGCGTTATTGAGGTTGATCATTCGACAGTCGCCAATCCGGTGATGACACCAAGCAAGGAATCAGGCGTGAACTCCGCCGTCGGCGCATTCGCGACGACCCGGCCGAGTCGCAGCACGACAATCCGGTCGGTGACGCGCAGCACATGCGGGAGGGTGTGCGAGATGAACACCACGCCGAGGCCGCGCTCGCGGGCCACCCGCATGACGCGCAGCACCTCCTCGGACTGCCGGGCGCCCAGATGGTTGGTGGGCTCGTCCAACACGATGATTTTGCGGGCCCAGGCCACGGCGCGCCCGATCGCCACCGCCTGCCGTTGCCCGCCGGACAGTTCGTTAACCGTACGCCGCACCCCGGCCACCCCGATGCCAGCACGCTCCAGTTCCTCCCGCGCGCTCTGACGCATGGCGCGATTGTCCAGGAAGCCGAGCCGGCCGAGCAGCCCCCGCCGGAGCTTCTCGCGTCCGAGGAACACATTGCCGTCGATAGTGAGATCCGCGCACAGCCCAGAGTCCTGGTAGAGCGTTTCGATACCGGCTTGCAACGCGGCCTGTGGGGAATGCCAAACCACCGGTTCGCCGTCGAGCGACAATTCTCCGTGGTCCGCCGGGTGAATACCCGACAAGACTTTGACCAATGTCGATTTGCCGGCGCCGTTGTCGCCGACCAGACCCACGATTTCCCCGCCGCGCACCTGGAAGTCCACCTCGTCCAGAGCCAGGACATTGCCATACGACTTGGTTATCGCCCGGGCGTCATAGACGCACGGCTCAGCCATCGCGGGCCCCCTTTCGCGCTCTGCCTATGTTTATGCCTTGCACACCGACCGCGACCGCGATCAATGCCCCGATCACCACCTGTTGCCAGTTCGGTTCGACCCCGATCAGAATCAGTCCGCTCAACACCGAGGTGGTGATCAGCGCGCCAAGCACGGTGCCGGACATTCGACCGCTCCCCCCGAACAGGCTCGTGCCACCGATGACCGCAGCGGCGATGGCCGCCAATTCCTGCCCCTGCCCGGAGGTCGGCGAGCCGGAACCCAGCCGAAAATAGACGAATACCCCGGCGAGTCCCGCCAGCGCCCCGGACAGCAAATACACCTTGAGCAGGTGCCGGCGCACGTCGATACCCGCGCCGCGCGAGGCGAACTCGTTGGATCCGATCCCGTAGGTCCATCGCCCGAACCGGGTGCCAGCCAAGACCGCCCAGGCCACCAGCAAGACGACGAACACCGCGATCAGCGGCACGGTGAGCACCCGCAGGTAGGTGGTGTTCCCAATCGTGATCACTTGACGGGGCCCACCCGCGATCTGCACCCCATTGGTGACCACCAAGGTGATTCCGGCGGCGGCGCCCATAGTCGCCAGGGTGGCGATGAACGGAGCCAACTTGATCTTGGTGATCAACAATCCGTTGACCAGGCCGACCAGGGCGCCGGTAGCCAGCGCGGCCACGATGCCCACCAAGATGGACAGTGCCGCGGCATCACCGGCCGCATGCATATGACGCATGGTCAGCGCGCACACGACGCCGGTGAGGCCGAGGTTCGATCCGACGGACAGGTCGATCCCAGCGGTGACTATGACGAAAGTCTCACCAATCGCCAGCAGCATGACCGGGGCCCAGTCCTGCAAGATGTTCGCGATCGAGAACGCGGTCAGGAATGCCGAATTCATGCCGGTGAAGAACGCGACCATCGCCGCGAACACCACCAACAGGATCACGTCTTGTCGAAGCAGGGCGGCGCGCACCCCGCCCCGTCGGTGATCAGGGTCCGCCACCGGGTGGGACGAATCCGAAACCGGCGGCGGACCCTGACGCAGCGGTGACTCAACTGGTCGGGTACTCATACTGCTTGGTTTGCGCGTAGTTCGCCTTCGTGATGACGATGTTCGGCAGAACCACATCTTTCTGGATACCCGAGGTGTCTTCGCCGCGCAGCGTGGCGACCAGATAGTCGATGGCTAGCTGAGCCTCCTTGCCGGGCTGCTGGGCGATAAGCGCGCTGAACACACCGGATTGCAAGTCAGCGATCTCGGTGGAGTACGCGTCGTACCCGATCAAGTTGACTTTGCCGACCTTCCCGGAGTTCCGCAGCGCCGCGACGGCGCCGGTGCCGGCGGTCCCGTCAACCGCGAAGATGCCTTTGAGGTTCGGGTACTTGAGCAGCGCGGTGTTCACCGCCGAGGTGGCCTTGGCGGGCTGGCTGTTGGCGTACTCCGTGCCCACCAGCTGGATGTTCGGGTGGTTCTTCAGCTCCTCGGAGAACCCTTTCGCCCGCAGCACGTCGGTGGTCGCGGTTGGGGATCCAGAAATGATGAACACCTGCCCCGCGTCACCGATCTGCTCGGCCAGCGTCTGGGCCGCGAGTTTGCCACCGTTCTCGCTGTCACCGGTGATCGCGGAGGTCAGGTAGCTCTTATCAGTGACGGTGGTGTCCACCGTGACCACCGGGATGTTCAGCGATTTCGCCTTGTCGACGCTCGGTTGCAGAGCGTCCGGATCGGTTGGCACCAGCGCCAATCCGTCCACGTGCTGGGCGAGCAGCGTGTTGACGAACGGCAGTTGCGATTGCGGTGAGTATTCGTTGGCCGCGCCTTGCCACAGCAGTTTGACGCCGAGCTTGTCCGCCTCGGCCTGCGCCCCCAGCTTCATGGCCAGGAAGAAGGGGTCCGAGGCAATGCCCGGGACGAATCCGATGGTCAACGCCTTGGCGCTATCGCTCGAGTTGGCGCCTCCCGGCTGGCTGGCGCCGCCAGTCCCGCCGTTGGCGCTGTTGGCTGCCGTTCCCGCGCCGTTGGTCGTCGCGGCGCCGCCGCCCTTGTTCGACGAGCTGCCGCACGCGACGAGGCTGAGCGCGATCGCGCCGGCAACAGTCGCCGCGAGCGTCACTCGGACGAGTCTTTTCATGTCGTGCCTCCTGATCATTGGTCGGTCTGGATGTTGCGAGTGGCGGCGGTTCGCCCAGTGACAGCCGCCGGACTGCCGCGGCAGATCGGCGTGTGGCGCCCCGCACAGGATCGTTCACGGGTGGTCCGCAAGCGCTTGCGGACCCTTTGATGACGAAAAAGTAACAGCTGCCAAGCGCTTGCGCAAGCGCTTGCGGAAAGCTTGTCCGAACCGTTATGTTGATGCTCAGAGGTGCCGGTCGAAGATCATGGTCCAGACCGTCGAGACACACGAGGAGGCTTAGCGTCCGTGGCAACCATGGCCGAGGTCGCGTTGGTCGCGGGCGTCTCCGCCACGACCGTTTCGCACGTCATCAACGGAACCCGAAAAGTGGCCCCGCAGACCGAGGCGCAAGTGCGCGCGGCGCTCGCGTCCACCGGGTACCGGCACAATCTCACCGCGCGCGCGTTGGCAACACAGTCCACCGACACGATCGGCGTGGCGATGTCGGTGGTGACCAACCCGTACTTCGCGGATCTGGTGCGCGACATCGAGCGCCGGCTCCGCCGGGCTGGGTTCACCATGGTGCTCACCGACACCAACGATGACCCGGAGGTGGAGAACGAGGTCCTGGACCGACTGCTGAGCCGGCAGGTCAGCGGGCTCATCGTCAGCCCGCTGGAAGGCCATCAGGGGCTGATCGCAAGCTTCCAAGCGCTGCTCGACGAGCACTTCCCGATCGTCTTCCTGGATCGGCGCTCACCGCAACGAGCCGATCAGGTCTTCTCCGAATGCACGCGACCCATCGCGGAGCTGACCGCCCACCTCGCCGCGCTGGGACACCGACGCGTCGCCTATGTGCAAGGCGCGCTGACCTCCATGTCATCAGTGGACCGACTGGCTGGGTACCAGCGAGCCGTCGTCGAGTTGGGCCTGGACGCCGACCCAGAGCTGGTCATCGCCGGGGAATCCGATGAGGGCATCACCGAACAACGCATCCTGAACCACCTGCGGGGGTCCCAGCCAGCCACGGCCTTCGTGGTCTCCAACAACCAGATGACCATCGCCACCATGCGGGCCATCCGCCAATGCGGGCTCAGCGTGCCCAACGACCTCGCCCTGGTCGGGTACGACGACTTCGAATGGGCGGACCTGTTCGCCCCCCGGCTCACCGCCATGGCCCAGGACGCGGCACGTCTGGCCGCCGCCACCGTGGACCTGCTACTGGCTCGGATCGAGAAACCGACTCGACGCCCCCGGACCGTGGTGGTGCCAACCACGTTCCATCACCGTGACTCGTGCGGGTGCCGGTAGCGGTCGCGGGCGCCCTGGGTTCGCCGCGGGCGAGCCCACCCCGGACAAGGACTGGCTAACCCCTCTGGCTCGTTCGGTTCTCACTCCAACCACATGCTATCGTGTAGCACATGAGAGTGGGCACTCGCGAGCTGCGCAACACCACCGCTTCGGTGATTGCCGCGGTGCAAACGGGCGAACACGTGGAACTGACCGTGCGCGGTGAGCCGGTCGCCGACATAGTCCCCCACGGCCGACGCACCCGGTGGCTGTCCGGGGCAACGTTGCAAGCCGCGCTCACCACCCGCGACGCCGACGCCGGGTTGACCTGTGACCTGGCGAACCTCGCTGGGCAGACGCTCGACGAGGCGCTCGCGTGACCGCCGGTCAGCCGCGCGCGCCCGCCGGGCTGTTGGACACATCGGTGTTCATCGCAGGAGAATCCGGGCGTCCCTTGGGTGACTTGCCGTCCCGAGTCGCGGTGTCCGTGGTGACCATCGGCGAGCTGGAACTCGGCGTGTTGCGCGCCAGCGATTCCGCCACCAGAGCGCGACGCGGCGACACCTTGGCGCTGGCGCGCACCGCTGATCCGGTCCCGGTGACCGAGTCGGTGATGGGCGCGTGGGCACGGTTGGTGGCCGATTGCGCGGCGGCGGGCATCACCAAGACGGTGAAGCTGACCGATGCGCTGATCGCCGCCACCGCCATCGATCTCGGCCTTCCCGTGGTCACCCAAGACGGCGACTTCGAGGCCATGGCGCGGGCGCATCGCCCACTGGACGTCCTGGCGGTGTAGTGCGAGCCCACCGTGTCCCGATGGTCGCGAGCGGGATCACGCGCTAGCTGGCCAACCGCGCCGGACGGTGGCGGGAAACCAGCTGGCCGCCACTATTGGGAACAGTTCTCATTTCCATTATGATGAACGAATGGTCGGGGCCGCGCGTGTGACGGCCGGGAGCGGTGTGCTCCCGCGCCCGCGGCGCGCCCGGGCCGGGGAGCTGTTGACCGGTGCGATCACGCTGCTCGGCGTGGCGCTAGTGGCTGGCTGCGCCTCCGTGTCCGATCCGTCGGCCGGAAACGGACTGCCGGGCGGCCCGGCCGCGACCGTGGGCCACGGCGCGATCCGGGTGGTGGCCAGCGTCAACGTCTGGGGCGACGTGGCCCGGCAGATCGGCGGCGATCGCGTTTCGGTCACTTCGATCATCAGCGATCCAAACGTGGACCCGCACGAGTACGAGACCTCAGTGGGCGCCGCGGCGGCCCTCGCCGACGCCGCGCTCGTGATCCTCAATGGGCTCGGCTACGACGAGTTCGCCAGCAAGCTGCTCGCCGCCAGCCCCCGGCCCGACCGGGTGGTGCTCACCGCCGCCGACGTCGCGCGCCCCACCAGCGACAACCCGCACCTTTGGTATTACCCGAGCTATGTGTTGGCCACGGCGCGCGCGATCGAGGCGCGGCTGGCCGGCATCGATCCGGCCGGCGCCGCCGCGTACGTGGCGAACCTGCGCGCCTTCCAGTCCGCCTACGTGTCGGTCAGCACCGTGATCGCGAAGATCAACGCGGGCTACGCGGGCCTCGCCGTCGCCTACACCGAACGGGTGCCCGGCTATCTGGCGCAGGCCGCCGGCTTGCGCCTGGGCGTGCCGGAGTCGTTCGCACGAGCCATCGAGGACGGAGTCGACCCCAGCCCGCGCGACGAGGTCGCGTTCCGCGACGCGCTCGCCAAGCACACCGTGGCCGCGCTGCTGTACAACACGCAGGCGGCGAGCCCCGCGACCGCCCAGCTGCGCCAGCTCGCGCAGCGCGACGGAGTGCCGGTGGTCGAGGTCACCGAGACCCTGCCGCCCTCCTTCTCCGACATCCAAAGCTGGCAGGCCGCACAAGCGACCGCGCTGTTGACCGCGCTGGGCGGTCCGGTGAGCCACCACGGCGGGTGCCCCTGTGATGCCTGAACCTGGGGCGGGCCACTTGGCTGACCGCGCGGCGGGTGCCTTGCCGGGCGCCGTGGCGAGCCCGGCGCCTGACCCGGCGGCGGGCCCTTCCGCCGGCCCCGACGCGGGTCCGGCGACTGACCCGGGGTCGGGCACTCCCGTCGGCCCCGACACGGGCCCGGCGCTCGCGCGCGGCCCGTCCGCGGTGCGGCTGCGCGGGGCGACGCTGCGCTACGGCGCGCGCGCCCTGTGGGCCGACCTGGATCTGGATGTCGCACCCGGCGAGTTCCTCGCCGTCCTCGGCCCCAATGGCAGCGGGAAAACGAGCCTGCTGCGCGTCCTGCTCGGCCTCACGCGGCTGTCCGCCGGCCGGGCCGAGGTGTGCGGGCGCCCCCCCGGCCGGGGCGCGGCGGCCATCGGCTACGTGCCCCAGCAGCGGGGCTTCGACCGGGACCTGCCCATTCGCGGCCGGGACCTGGTCCGGTTGGGCCTGGACGGGCACCGCTATGGCCTGGCGACGCGCCCCCGGGATCGGCGCGACACGCGCGATCGGGTCGAGCGGGCGATCGCGGCGGTCGGCGCGTCGGCATTCGCCGACGCGCCCGTCGGGGCCTTGTCCGGGGGCGAGCAGCAGCGGCTGCGCATCGCCCAGGCGCTGCTATCCGATCCGGCCGTGCTGCTGTGCGATGAGCCGCTGCTGAGCCTGGACCTGCGCCACCAGCAGGCGGTCAGCGCGCTGATCGACCGCCGTCGGCGCACCGCCGGGACGTCGGTGCTGTTCGTCACCCACGAGATCAACCCGATCCTGCCGATGACCGACCGGGTGCTCTACCTGGTCGGCGGCCGGTGGGCCGTCGGTGCCCCGGACGAGGTGCTGACCAGCGAGCGGCTGTCCGCGCTGTACGGCACCGAGGTGGATGTGCTGCGGGTGCGCGGTCGCGTGGTGGTGGTCGGCGCGCCGGACGCCGCCGACGCCGGCCACCACCACGACGCCGCGCTCGGAGCGGCCGGCCACCACTTGGACGACTGTTTCGACGAGGCCGGCAACCCCGCCGAGCACATCGGCCACCGCGACGAGCGGGTGTCCTGATGGGGTTCACCGACTACTTGCGCTACGACTTCGTGCAGCACGCGTTGATCGCCGGGGCGCTGGTCGGCGCGATCTGCGGGCTGATCAGCCCATTCGTCATCACCCGGCGGGCGGCGTTCGCGGTGCACGGCACCGCCGAGCTGGCGTTCACCGGCGCGGCCGCCGGCCTGCTCATCGCCGACAACGCCGTCGCCGGGGCGCTCGCCGGCGGGCTCGTGGTCGCCGGGGTGATCGCCGTGCTGGGCCGCACCGAGCGCCAGCTGGACACCGTCATCGGCGTGGTGCTGGCGTTCGGGATGGGCGTTGGCGTGCTGTTGCTCAGCCGCTACCACGGTTTCGCCGGCAACGCCGTCAACATCTTGTTCGGGCAGATCTTCGGGGTCAGCTGGGGGCAGATCGTGCTGATGCTGGTGGTCGCCGCGCTGGTCCTGGCCACCCTGGTGGTGATCTACCGGCCGCTGCAGTTCGCCTCCGTGGACCCGCAAGTGGCGGCGGCGCGCGGGGTTCCCGGCGGGCTGCTCGGGCTGGTGTTCCTGGTGCTGCTCGCGCTCACCGTCACCGAGGCGGCGCAGATCGTCGGCACGCTGCTGGTGCTGAGTCTGGCGATCACCCCCGGGGCGGCGGCGGTCCGGCTGACCGCCCGGCCGGCGGCGGTGACCGCGCTGTCGGTGGCGTTCGCGCTGCTCGCCGCAGTGGGCGGGCTGGCCGCCAGCCTGCAGTTCGGCAACATCAAGGCGAGCGTGTGGATAACCGGCATCAGCTTCGCGATCTACCTGCTGGCCCGGGTCTTCGGCGGACGCTCGCTCACCCGACGCTGACCGGCCGGAGAGCCGACGCGAACCGGCGCGGGCCGAGGCGGCCGGGGCGCGCCACTCGCGAGCCGACGCGAAGCCCCCACCGCGTGATGATCTCGGGATTCGCGCAAGATTCTTGCGCTTTTCCCGAGATCATCACCGAATGGTCAGCTCAGCGGGGCGATGCCGTAGCTGCCGGTCCAGGTGTCGCCGGGCCGCAGCACGATCAGCCCGTCCCCGCTGTTGTAAGCGTTCGGCACGCAGGTCTGCGGCTCGATGGCGACCGCCGGGATGCCGCGCACCAGATCCTCGATGGTGAACACCGTCACGCACCGGTATGCCTCGTCGAACCAGATCTCGGCCCCGCCGGACGGAGTGGACACCCGCGCCGTCCCGCGGCCGTCGACGTAGGTCAGCTCGGTGAACCCGTCGTCGAATCGGTCCACGCCCAGCTTGCGTCCGGCGCGCAGGTCGAACGTCCCCGCCACCGGGCGGTCGGCCACCGGTATCTGCCGGTCGTCCACCACCAGCCGCCGCGCGGCCGGCACCTGCACCACCGCGTCGGTCAGCGGGTGCCCGCGCAGCGAGAAATACGAGTGGAAGCCCGCGCCGAACGGCGCGGCGACCGAGCCAGTGTTGACCGCCGAGGCGGTGATGGTCAGCCCGGACGTCGCGTCCATCGCGTAGGCCACCTCCACCCGCACCTCGAACGGCCACCCGGGCTGCGGCACCAGGTCGATGCCCAAGGTCACCGACGAGGGCGTCCGCTCGACCTCGAACCAACGCTCATAAACCGCGAGCCCGTGCAGCGCGTGGCCGATGACCGGCCCGCTGACCGGCAGCTGGTAGATCTGCCCGGCGAAGGTGTACTGCCCGCGCCGGACCCGGTTCGGCCACGGCACCAGCACCGCTCCGTCGCAGGCCGGCATCAACTCGTCCTCGCGATAGCCGGCCACCACCGGCTCCCCCGCGAAGGTGTACTCCCGCAGACTCGCGCCGACCTCGGCGATCGTCGCCCGGTGCTCGCCGGCCGCAATGGGAAACTGTTTTCCTGAAAGCGCCACGGACGAAACGCTAGCGGTCCGCCGCGTCCGGCCCGTCGGCGGTGGCCGCGCCAGTTATCCACGCCTCGGCCACCACCGGGGCCGCGCCCTCGGCTGTCGCGGGGGCCGGGTCTTCGCCCGCGTCCTCGCCCGGGTCTTCGCCCGCCGCGTCGCCCACCCCACGGCGACGAGCTCGCGCGTCGTAGTTCCAGAACGGCCGCACCGCCACCGCGGCGACCACCACCACGATCATGCAGGCGATCCCGCCGCTGACCCAGGAGAACGTGGTGCCGGCCACCGAGGCGACCACCCCGGCGCGCAGGTAGCCCAACCGCGGGCCACCGGACACGACGGCGGTGAACACCCCTTGCATCCGCCCGCGCATCTCGTCCGGCGCGTAGCTCTGCAGGATCGTCTGCCGGAACACCGCGCTGATCAGATCGGCCCCGCCGGCCAGTGCCAGCAACACCACGACCAGCCAGAGCTGGTGGGCCAGTCCGGCCAGCGCGACGAACCCGCCCCAGCAGACGATGGCCGCGGTGATCGCCACGCCTTGGCGGCGCACCCGGCCGATCCACCCACTGGTCAACCCGACCAGCAGCCCGCCGATCGCGATGGACGCGTACAGCGGACCGATCGTGCCGTGGAAGCGCGCGTGCGCGACCGCCGGGAACAGCGACCACGGCATGGCCAGCACCATCGCCACGATGTCCACCCCGAAGGACATGACCAACACCGGGCGGCGGGAGATGAACGCCAGCCCCTCCACCACCGAGCGCAGCCCGGGCAGCTCGGTCGGCCCCTCCGCCGGCAGCGGCGGCAGCCGGAAGCCGGCGTACAGCGCGGCGAAGAACAGCACCGCGTCCACGGTGTAGGCGTAGGCGAACCCGTGCGGTAACGCGACCAACACGCCAGCCGCCAGCAGGCCCACCACGTTGCCGACATTGCCCACGGTCTGAAACAGCGCGTTGGACGCCGGCACCAGCTCCAGCGGCACCAGCCGGGGCACGATGGCGCCGCGCGTCGAGGAGGAGATCGCGAACAACCCGGACTGCGCGAACACCAGACCCAGCATCAGCCCGACGCTGGACATCCCGGCCAGCGTCTGCGCGAGCAACCCGACGGTGACCAGCCAGGCCCCCACCGACGACCACAGGTACAGCGCCCGGCGATCCACCACGTCCGCGACCGCCCCGCCCCACAGGCCGAAGACCACGATCGGCACCAGTCCGACGCCGCCGACCAGACCGACTAACAGCGAAGAGTGAGAGATCGCGTAAACCTGCACCGGCACCGCGACCTGGGTGAACATCGAGCCGATGAAAGCGGTGCCCTGCCCGGTCAGCAGCCGGCGGAACGGCGCGATCCGCAGCGGCCGGGTGTCCATCGCGTGGTGGCGAAGCAACCCGACGAGCCCACGCGAGCGCCGCCCGGACGACGCAACCGCTTCGCCGCCTTTGTCATCTATTGCCGCCTCGCTCACCGCCTCGGCAGCTCGCGCTTTGGCTCACGAGAACGGTCACTCGTAATATCCTCGCATCTAGAGACCATCCCAGGCCCCACCGGGCGTTGCGCGACGAGGCGCATGGCCGGCCGCCACATCGACAACGAATCGGGGAGCACACATGTCGGACTACAGCCCAGGCCTCGAAGGCGTCACCGCCTTCGAAACCGAGATCGCCGAACCAGACAAAGACGGCGGATCGCTGCGCTACCGCGGCGTGGACATCGAGGACCTGGTTGGCAAGGTCACCTTCGGCAACGTCTGGGCCTTGCTGGTGGACGGCAAGTTCGGGCCCGGGCTGCCCCCGGCCAGCCCATTCCCGATCCCGGTGCACACCGGTGACGTCCGGGTGGACGTGCAGGCGGCGCTGGCCATGCTCGCCCCCATCTGGGGCTACGCGCCGCTGCTGGACGTCACCGATGAGGAGGCCCGTGACCAACTGGCCCGCGCCGCCGTGATGGGCCTTTCCTACGTCGCGCAGTCCGCGCGCGGCATCGGCAACCCGGCGGTGCCGCAGTCGCGCATCGACGAGTGCCCGACGATCGTCGACCGGTTCATGACCCGTTGGCACGGCGAGCCCGACCCGATCCACGTCAAAGCCGTGGACGCCTACTTCGTATCCGCCGCCGAGCACGGGATGAACGCCTCCACCTTCACCGCCCGGGTGATCGCCTCCACCGGGGCGGACGTCGCGGCGGCGCTGTCCGGCGCGATCGGCGCGATGAGCGGACCACTGCACGGCGGCGCGCCGGCCCGCGTGCTGCCCATGATCACCGCCACTGAGCGCACCGGCGACCCGGTCAAGGTGGTCCGCGACATCCTCGACGGCGGCGAGCGCCTGATGGGCTTCGGCCACCGGGTCTATCGCGCCGAGGACCCCCGCGCGCGCGTGCTGCGCCGCACCTGCAAGGAGCTCGGCGCGACCCGGTACGAGGCCGCCGCGGCGCTGGAGCAGGCGGCGTTGGCCGAGCTGCGCGAGCGGCGCCCGGACCGGCCGATCGAGACCAACGTCGAGTTCTGGGCCGCGGTCATCCTCGATTTCGCCCAGGTGCCGCCGCACATGATGCCGGCGATGTTCACCTGCGCCCGGACCGCCGGCTGGTGCGCGCACATCCTGGAGCAGAAGCGGACCGGCCGGCTGGTGCGCCCCTCCGCCCGCTACATCGGGCCGGCGCCGCGCAAGCCGTCCGAGGTCGAGGGCTGGGACGCGATCACTCATCTGATCAGCTAGCCCGCGGGCGTCAGCGTGCGCGTCACCATTCCGCAACAGCTCAGGCCGCGTGACGGGCGGTTTGGCTCCGGGCCGTCGAAGGTGCCGCCCGCCGCGCTGGCCGCGCTCACCGACAGCGCGCTGATGGGCACCAGCCATCGGCGCGCTCCAGTGCGCGAGCTGGTCGGGCGGATCCGGGCCGGGCTCACCGAACTGTTCGCCCTGCCCGACGGGTATGAGGTGCTGCTCGGCAACGGCGGCGCCACCGCGTTCTGGGACGCCGCCGCCTTCGGGCTGGTCCGCGAGCGGGCGCAGCACGTGGTGTGCGGCGAGTTCTCCGCCAAGTTCGCCGCGGTCACCGCCGCCGCGCCGTTCCTAGCCGAGCCGACGGTGGTGCGCGCCGAGCCGGGCCAGGCGACGGCGCCGCGGCCCGAGCGCGGCGTCGACGTCTACGCCTGGCCGCACAACGAGACCTCCACCGGGGTCGCGCTGCCGGTCGCCCGGGTCGCGGACGGCGGGGCCGCGGGGGACGGCACCGCTGGGGACGTCCCCGCCCGAACCGGGTCCGCCGGGCCTGGTTCCGTCGGGGGCGGGGCCATCGGCGAGGCGCTGATGGTGGTGGACGCCACCTCGGCGGCCGGCGGCATGGCCGTGGACCTCGCCCAAGCCGACGTGTACTACTTCTCGCCGCAGAAATGCTTCGCCGCCGACGGCGGGCTGTGGGTCGCGTTGTGCTCGCCGGCGGCGCTGGCCCGGGTGGAGGAACTGGCCGCCAGTGGCCGGTGGATCCCCGCCTCGCTGAGCCTGGCCATCGCCCGGGCCAACTCGGCCAAGGACCAGACCCACAACACCCCCGCCATCGCCACCCTGTTCCTGCTCGCGTACCAGCTCGAGGCGGTGCTCGCCCGGGGCGGCCTGGCCTGGGTCGCGGACCGTTGCGCCGAGTCATCCAGCCGGCTCTACCGCTGGGCGGAGGCCACCTCGTACACCACCCCGTTCGTCGCCGACCCCGCCGCGCGCAGCCCGGTGGTCGGCACCATCGACTTCGCCGCGTCCGTCGACGCCGCCGCGCTGCGCGCCACGCTGCGTGACAACGGCATCGTCGATGTCGACCCGTACCGATCATTGGGCCGCAATCAGCTGCGCATCGGCATGTATCCAGCGGTCGATCCCGATGATGTGTCGGCCTTGACGGCATGCATCGACTACGTTGTGGAACATCACTAATTGCGCGCTCTGACCCCGTGGCGCAATTCACAGCGCCGGCCCCTCAGGGGCCCCGCGACGTCCCGTTCCGCCGTCGCCCGGCGTGTGCTGCGGCGATCCTCATCCACGGCTACGTAAGGTCGATAACATGCGTCTGCTCCGTTTCGTCGGGCCCGGCGAGGACCGCGACCACCTTGTGGTGGAAACCACGGACGGTAAGGACAAGTTCAGCCTGCTCGTCAACGAGGAGCTGCGCGCCGCCGTCCGAGCCGACTTGCCACGACTGTTCGACACCGAGCCGGAAACGCAGCCGACCATTTCGCCACGGGAAATCCAGGTCCGGGTGCGAGCCGGCGCTCGACCGGAAGACATCGCCGCTGAGGCCGACGTCCCGCTGCACCGCATCCTGGTCTTCGCCCGGCCGGTGCTGGACGAACGGGCCATGGTGACCGCTGAGGCCCGGCGTGGCCGCGCGCGGCGCGGGGTGCCGGACGGCCAGCTGGTCGAGTTCGGCACGACCGTGGACGCCTCGTTCAGCATCAACCTGATCGAGCCGTCGATGGTGCGCTGGGACTCGCGCCGCCGCGAGGACGGGCAGTGGGTCGTCGCCGCCACCTGGCGTGGGGACGATCTGGTCGAGCACTGCGCGGAGTGGTCGTTCTCGTTGAGCATGCGCACCGTGACCCCAATGAATGAGCTGGCGGCCCGTCTGCTCACCGACCTGCCGATCCACCTGCTCACCCCCACCGACATCGACGCGACGGGCGGGGAGCGATTCGCCGCCGACCCGCCCGATCCGCACGACCCCGTCGCCATCGGCCTCGGCAGTCCCAGCCCAACGCTGCCCGGCCCCGCGCCCACGGAGCCAGCCTCCTTGCCCAGCTATGACCTGCCGGGTGGTTTCGAACCCCCGGTCAAGCGCCCCGCTCCCGACGACCGGGCCGCGCGGCAGCGGACCGGGACGGGCCGGGTCGCGCCCGACCGGCACCCCTTGGGCCTGAACCCCATCGAACAAACCATGCCACTTCCAGCGGTGCTCGACGACGGACCGTTCCCCGGGGCCGGCCCCGGGCCGGCGCCATTGCTGCGCCTGGCTGAGCCGGCGGGTTCCGAACCCGCCCGCACCGGGCCGGCGCTCGCCCCCACCGGTCCCGCGCCGGTGCCGCCGACCGCCGAGCCGGGCACTGGCGAGCCGACAGAGCCGGGGGCCGCGCCCGCTCGGGTGCGCGGTCCCGGTGAGGACCGTCGCTCCGGCAAGCCCAAAGTCCCCGCTTGGGACGACATCATCCTCGGCGTGCGGCGCAAGAAAGACTGATCGCGGCACGCGCCGCCGACCGGCCATCAGCCACCGGACAAGTGCGCGAACGCGACGGCGGCGGCGGTGGCGACATTCAACGAGTCGACTCCAGCGGCCATCGGGATGCGCACCAGGGCATCGGCGGCGGCGAGCGCCGGCGCCGACAGCCCGGGTCCCTCCGCGCCGAGCAGCACCGCCCACCGCGCCGGCGGCTCCACCGATCGCAGCGGGACCGCGTCCGCGCGCGGGGTCAGCGCGAGCAGCTCGAACCCGGACGCGCGCAGCGCGTTGAGCGAGCCCGGCCAGGGCTCGGGCAGCACCGTGAACGGCACGCGCAACACGTGCCCCATCGACACCCGCACGCTGCGCCGGTAGAGCGGGTCGGCGCAGCGCGGATCGAGCAGCACCGCGTCCACCCCGAACGCCGCCGCGTTGCGGAACAGCGCGCCGAGGTTTTCGAAGTCGTTCAGTCCTTCGGCCACCGCCACCCGCCGCGCCGTCGCCAGCAGCGGCGCCACCGGCGGGGCCGGCAGCCGATCGGCGGAGGCGAGCACCCCGCGCGTCACCCGAAACCCGACCACCTGCGAGAGCAGCCACTTGTCGGCGACGAAAACCGGCGCGTTCCGGCCGGCCAACGCCGGCGCCAACGCCGCGATCCGCTCCGGCACCCCGAACACCGCGCGCAGCGGGTAGCGCGAGCCGAGCAGCCGCTGCACCACGGCCACCCCTTCAGCGATCACGATGCCGCGCCGGTCCGGGCGGACATCGGCATCGGTCAGGTCGCGGAAGTCGGCCAGGCGCGGATCCGCCGCTTCCTGGACCATGATCGGGTCAGCGGCGCTCATCGCCAACTCCTCACCCGCGAGACCCGGTCAGCCCGGCCGGGCGAGCGGCCGACCGGCCCGCCGCCCGCTCCCTGATTCCGACGCCGCTTGCGATCGGCCCCGCCGCGCGCTCGCCCTGGTGTGCGACACGACCGGCCGGGCCACCGCGTGCGGCATGTGCGGACGCGCGTGATCCACGCGACGCACCAGGTCGCCGACGTCCAATCCGCGTCGCCGCGAGATCAGCAACCCCAGCCCGACTCCGGCCGCGGCGGAGATCAGGCCGCCGCCGATCAGGCTCCACCGCGCGCCGAAGGCGTCGGCGACCCAACCGGCCAGCAGCGACCCCACCGGGGCGCCGCCGTTGCCGCAGACCATGTACAGCGCCATGATCCGTCCGCGCATGGTCGGCTCAACGCCCATCTGCACCGCCGCGTTGGTGGCATTGCTGAACACCAGCATGGACAGTCCGGCAGCCGCCAGCGTCAGCGCGGTGAGACCGAACGACGGCATCAACCCGGCCGCCACCTCGACCACGCCGAAAGCGGTCGCCGCGGCGACCAGGAACAACCGGGTGGGCCGGGCGGTGCGGCGGGCGGAGAACGCTGCCCCGAGCAGCGCCCCGACCGCCAGCGAGGTGGTCAACAGGCCATACCCGGTGGCGGTGCGGTGGAACACCAGCTTCGCGATCAGGGCCGAGGTGACCTGGAAGTTGAACCCGAAGGTGTTGAGCACGAACACCAAGATCATCGTCAGCATCAGGTCGTTGCGCGATCGCACGTAGCGCAGGCCCTCACGGAACTGCCCGCGCTCCCGGGCCACCGGCGGGGCCGGGAACAGCTCGGCCGGTCGCATCAGGTAGAGCCCGGCGAGCACGGCGACGCTGGACAGCGCGTTGGCCAGGAACGCCCAGCCGGTCCCCACCGCGCCGATCATCAGGCCGGCGATGGCCGGGCCGACGATGCGCGCGCCGTTGAAGGTGGTGGAGTTCAACGCCACCGCGTTGGGCAGGTCGTCCTTGCCGACCATCTCCACCACGAACGACTGCCGAGTCGGCGCGTCGATCGAACTGACGATCCCCAGCAGCGCGGCCATCGTCAGCACATGCCAGTACCGCACCACGCCGGTCACGTCGAGCACGCCGAGGGTGAGCGCCATCAGCGCCAGGCCCGTCTGGGTGGCGAACAGCAGCCGGCGCTTGTCCATCCGGTCGGCCAGCACCCCGCCCCACAGCCCGAAGACCAGGAACGGGCCGAACTGCAACGCGGTGACCAGCCCCAGCGCGATCCCCGAGTTGTGCGTCAGGTTCAGCACCAGCCAGTCTTGGGCGACCCGCTGCATCCAGGCGCCGGTCTGCGAGATCAGTTGGCCGGAGGCGTACAGCCGATAGTTGCGCACCCGCAGCGAGCGGAACACCCCGCTGCGCTGCGGCGTCCGCTCAGGCGCCGGCGTGGTCACGGGAGTGTCCTGGGACGCGGGCGCCGGCGCGTCGGACCGGCCCACCGCGCCACCAGCGGTGATCCCGTTCGTGGTCACAACTCGGCCAATTTATCCAATACGGGGATCACGTCGCGCACCAGGGCGCGTTCGGTCGGGGTCAGCTCGGCCAGCCGCCGGGCGAGCCAGGCGTTGCTGGATCGACGCTCCGCGGCGAGCAGCTCTTGGCCCGCGTCACTGATCACGATGATCGCCTGTCGCTTGTCGCTCGGGTGCGCCTCACGGCGCACCAGGCCGCGTTGCTCGAGGCTGGCCAGCACCCTGGTGATCGACGGCGGCTGCACCCGCTCGAAAGCGGCGAGATCCCCGGCGCTCATCGGGCCGTGCTTGCGCAGCGTGCCCAACGCGGAGAGGCAAGCGAGGCTCACCGACACATCCACCCGCTGGCTTCGCACGGCGCGGCTCAGGCGCAGCAACGCCGGCCGCAGCGCTGCGGCCAACTCGGCCATCGACGAACGGGTCCCCGTCATGCATAGTTAGTTTACCTAACGTTCGACACGCGAACCACAGTGGCCCGACGCGAACAGGTACCATCGTGATGTTCTTGCCGACCGGGCCAAAACAGACAGCGGGCTGGCCGGTGTCCGGCGAGTTCACGCAAGGGGGCGGCCAATGAGGGTACCGCGAACGGCAGCCCGTCGTTCGTCTGACGGACGCGGGTTCTCGCACGCCGGGGCTCCCCTGTCCGCCGCCGGTGGGGCAGCACGATGACCAGGCCGATCGCGCGTCGGCTGCCGACCGACATTCCCCTGCAGGCTGGCCCCAAGACCTACACCCACGATCCAGACCCCTGCCCGTGCCTGATGGGACGCTGCACGCTGTCCCGGGTGGCGCGCGCGACGGCGAACGACACTGACAGCGCGGGGGCGCTGCGCGACAGCGAGCGGGAGGTCGCCACCACGCTCTCGGAGTTGTCGGTGGACACCACCGCCATGGGCGCGGTCAACAACATCTACCGAGCGTTCGCCGCGCTGCGCAATCATCTCGAGCGCACCGTGCTCGTGCCGCACGACCTCACCTGGACGTCATGGGTGGTGCTGTGGGTGGTGTGGATCTGGGAGAGCATCGAGACCCGGCACGTCGCCGAGGAAGCGGGCATCTCCAAGGGAACGCTCACCGGGGTGGCGACCACGCTGGAAAAGCGCGGCCTGATCAGCCGCGGCACCCATCCCGGGGACGGTCGCCGGGTGCTGCTCACCCTGACGCCCAAGGGGAAGCGGCTGGCGAAAAGCCTCTACCCCCTGGTCAATGCGCAGGAGGCCGCCGCGCTGGGCGCGCTGAGCGAGCAAGAGGCGGCCTCGCTGTCCACGATGGCCCGGAAGATCGTGTTGCACGTCGCAGAACTGAGCATCGCCGCTGGCGCGACGTCCCCGGACGACGTGATCTGCCGGTAGCCTGCTGGTCATGGCCGCCTCACCCGCGCATCCGCACCAGGCGCCGCCCGACGAGCCCGCTTCGCGGCAATCGCGCCCGGCCCAGCCGGTTCAGGTTAACGCGGGGCGAGTCATCGCGGTTGGCACGGTGATCTGGTTTGTAGCTTTTGTGGCTTTGCTGCCTTGGTACGGATGGCTCGGCCAACACTCGGACCGTGACTGGCTGTGGACCTGCCTGGCCGGCTGGCTGCTAGGGCTGGTGGGCCTGCCGCTGATCAGCAAGCACCGACGCGAGGGCCGCACCCGCTGATCGGCTCGGT
Organism: Actinomycetes bacterium; assembly: GCA_009780925.1. Lineage (GTDB taxonomy): Bacteria > Actinomycetota > Actinomycetes > Mycobacteriales > Jatrophihabitantaceae > WQZC01. The sequence continues at coordinate 21,926 of WQZC01000011.1, forward strand.
TCAGTGACTCGGCTGGGCCACAGCGACGCGGCTGGACCACGTGGCGCTCAGCCGGCGGCCAGCTCCCCTGGCGCCGCTCCCGATTCACCGGTTCCATCATCAGCGGCGGTTCCGTCACCAACGCCCTCGTCTTGGGTGGCGCCCTCGTCTTGGATGGCGCCCTCGTCTTGGATGGCGCTCCCCGCGTCGGCCTGGCTAGCCGCGACCGCACCGGGCCTGGGCGCGGCCGAGGCTTGGATCTCCTCGCCGTCGTCGAACACGGCGCCCGTGCGCTGCGCGCGGGGCGGGGCGTCAACAACCAGACCGGAGTGCGCCCCGCAGCCGTACTCGACGCTCACCACTCGGCCGTCGGCGGGGGCGAACTCGTTGCCGCACGCGCCGAACGCGGCCCGCAGCGGCCCCGCGAGCGGCAAGAAGAAGCCGCAGGTGCCACACGGCGCGGGCGCGTGGCGCGCCATGGCCGCCTGCGGGCCATGCTCACCACTCAGCCACCGGTCCGCCGCCTCTAGCCGGCCCTCATCAGACATCACGAGCTGGCGGCCCAAGCCGAGCTCACTGGCCAGGGTCTCCACATCGGAGTCGCCCGCGCCGAAGTAGGCCGGAACCAGGCGCGGATCGTCCTCCACCGCCGGCAGCACGTCCCCGGGCCCCAAGTCGCCTGGGCGCAGCCGCTCCCGCCACGGCACCCATTGCGGCGCCAGCAGCGCTTGCGCGCCCGGCAACAGCACCACTTCGTCGACGGTCACCGCTTTCGACCATGGCGCGCGGGCCACGGTCACCGCCCAGTACCAGCCTCGATAGCCAGGCATGTCGGCGGCGAAGGCATGGGTGACGATTCGGTCCCCCTCACCGCGCACACCCAGGTGATCGCCGACCGATCCGGACCCGGCCTCGAGCGCGGCGGACCGGGCTTTGTCGAGCGCGGCCGCGCACACGGCGTCTACCTTGCCAGCGGACGGCGCGGTCCGTCGTGGGACGGCGGGAGTGGCGTTCACTCTCCCATTGTGTCTGACCGGTGAGGCAGGATAAAGGCCGTGGCTCGCAACGACCGCTCTGGCGGCACCCGCTCCGGCCGGTTCTCCCGGTCCGGCCACACGAGCCACCACCCGCCACCAGCCCATCCAGCACCGGGCTACCCACCGCCAGAGCAAGCGCCACCGGGCCATCCGGCACCAGCGCAGGCACCACCGGCCTACCCACCGCCCGGTCACGCGCCACCGCCACGCCCGGCCGCAACGGGCTATCCAGTGCCACCGTCGCGGCAGCCACAGTCGGATCAGCCAACGCAGGCGCTTCCGCCGTCGGGCCAGGCGCCACCGCCCAGGCGCTCGCCCCACCAGCCGGGCCCGGCTCGCCCTTCCCCGTCGGTCGATCCGTCCCCGGATCAGCTGACGGTTCCGTTGGAGGCTCCGGGGCCAGGCTTCGGCCACCCCACATACCACCACACCTATCGCCCGGCCGCGAGCGCAGCGAACCAGGGCGGAGCACCAAACCAGAGCGGTGATCCGCACCAGTCCGGCGCGCCGTACCACAGCGGCGGAGCGAGCCCGGGCG
>WQZC01000012.1 GCA_009780925.1 Actinomycetes bacterium
CGCGCGGTCGTTGCAGTTGCGCGAGCAGTTGGTGGAGCGGATCGGGGGGCCGCAGGAGTTGCGGGATTTGTCGGTGAGTCTGGACAATCTGGGCCGGGTGCAGGAGGCCGGTGGGGATTGGGGGGCGGCGGAGTCGCGTTACGCGCGGTCGTTGCAGCTACTTGAACGGTTGGATGCCAGCGGAACGCTCCTGACTGGTGACTCCGCCTGGCTCGCGGCGCTCCGAGGTCGTGCTGCGGCGCAAGGGAACGGCGAAGACTCCTGTGACGGGCGCGACGCGTAGCGGCAGTTGGCGGTTCTCGGCGGTTTCGCCCCAAGCGATCAGCGCCCTCATCGAGATCAGAACGAGGCCCCGGTGCCCGGGGCGCGCAGCTGGCAGTCCGCGCACAACGTCTGCGCGCGCAGCCGCGCGGCCAGTTGTGGGTGGGAGGCAGCCAGCCGGGCGGCGATCGCGTCCCCAGCCACGCCCCCGGTCAGCGGCTGGCCGCAGGACGCGCAGCGGCGCCCGGCGGCGTCGACTTTGGCCAGCATGGTGCGTCCGGCGGCGATCGCGCGCGGGTCCGCTCCGGGTCGCACCACGATGACCCGCTCGGGGCAGGCCGCGGCGCAGGCGCCGCAGCCGTCGCACAGCGCCGCCTTGAACCACAACAGGAACGAGGTCCCGTCCTCTCGCGCGTCGAGCGCGGCGGGTGGGCACGCGGTCACGCAGCAGCGGCACGCCGAGCACCGAGCAGCGTCGATGGTGACGTGGCCATGGCGGGCCTCGGACCCAATGGTTGCGGGCAGGGCCGCCGCGGTTGGTCCCCCGGACGGCGTGTCGGACGGCGCGACCGGCGATCCGTCGGTCCGGATGGCCGCGCCGGGCGGGTGATCGATCGGCCCAGCACCGGCGCGACCCGTCGGCCCAACGCCGGGCGCGCCGGGTGCGCCCGCGCGCAGCCCGGCCAGCAGCCCCCCCGGGTGGAACAGATCGCGGCGGGAGACCGGGCGAGGCGGTGGCGCTTCTGGGGCGGCGCCCATCGTCAGCGCGCGAACGGCGCGACGAGCCGGTCGGAGGCGGCCTCGTGGGCGTCGACGGCGTCTTGGATCTGGCCGAGCCAGATTAGGCTGCGCGCGGCCAGCTCGGTGTAGAACGGGTGGCGGGATTCCTTGATGACCGCGCGGCACAGCCGGGGCAGCCAGACGTTCAGGTGCTCGACCAGCAGCGCCTTGGCGACCCGCTCGCCGACCTCGGCGCGGACCGCGCCAGCGTCGTCGCCATCGGCGATGGACAACGCCACCAACAGCGCCTCAAACTCGACCGCCACGTGGTCGGGCAGCTCGCCGGCGGCCGGGTCGAACTCGATCCCGAGGTCGCGATACAGCCGCAGCAGGTCGCCAACGCACGGCCCCATCAGGGAGTGCCACAGGTCGATCGGCACGTCCTCGCGCCAATACGACTCATACGGCGGGCACGGCACCGGGCCGGGGCCGACGAACAGCCGCTCGAACTCGTCCAGCAACTCCGGCACATCGTCCATGCGGTACGGCAGGGCGGGCGTCTCGGCGGCGGAGGAGCCCGAAACTTGCCGGGCGACCTCCGCCTCCAGGTCGGCCATGCCGATCCAGGACTCGACCTCGGCGAGCACCGGACGGGTCCACCAGCGCGCCAGCAGGCTCGCCGCTGCCGCGCTGATCTCTCGTCCGGTGGCGCCGTCCGGTTCGATCGCGCCGGCCGGTTCAGCCCCGCTCGGTTCGGTCGCGTCGGTATCGGCGCGGCCGGCCATCAACTCCCGCTCTCCGCCGACATCGCCAGCTCAACTGGTTCCGGGTCAGCGGCTGGCGCCTTGTCAGCGGCCGGCTCCGGCGCGCCGGATGCCGACGAGGCGGACGCGCGCGGGCTGATCATGCGGCGGTACCCGACGGTCACCACGGCCAGGAACACCGCGATCAGGCCGAGAATGATCGAGTACTCGACCCAGGTCGGGGTGTACTGGCCGACGAACTGGAACGGCGAGGAACCAGTGCTGGAGGTGCCGATCGCCTGGCCGGGCGGGAACTGGGTGACTGGGTTGATGAACCCGATCACCACCAGCTCGACGCGGAAGGCGTACACGCCCACTAGGACGAGCGCGGCCGCGATGCCCAGCGAGCCGGGGATCTTGCGCATCCGGGGCACCAGCAGGAACAGCGCTGGGACGACGCCGCCGACGATCCACTCGAACCAGAACGTCCACGAGTACGACCCGTTGGGCAGCACCAGCTCGAGCGCGCTGCGCGCCGGCTGGTTGCCCCACAAGATGGTGATGTAGTCCGCGCCGACGAAGAACAGGTCGATGATCAGCGAGACGACGATGAACCCGCGCAGCCAGTCGCGGGTCTTCTCGCTCAGCGCCAACCCGCCCCAGCGGTGCGCGGCCAAGGCCAGCAGGGTGACCAGCGCGGTGCCGGACAGGATCGCGGAGACCACGAACAGCGGCGCCATCAACGAGGTGTTCCACCACGGGCGGGCGATCTGCAGGCCGAAGATCCAGGCGGTGACCGAGTGCAGCAGCACCGCCAGCGGCAACCCGATGTAGGCGAGCACCCGCAGCACCTGGACGTTCTTGGTCTGCCGCCGCTCCTGGGCGTGCAGCACGAACAGGTCCACCACCGAGAAGATCAGGTAGACCAGGATGATCAGCACGTCCCAGATCAGCGGTGAGGACCAGTTGGGGTGGAAGAGCAGGTTGAAGATCCGCTCCGGGCGGCCCAGGTCGGGCAGGATCATGATCGCGGCGACCAGCACGCAGCCGGCCGCGGAGAGCACGCCGAGCTTGGACAGCGGTCGCAGTTCGGTGATGCCGAACACTTCCGCGCTGGAGGCCATGATCAGTCCGCCGGCGGACAGGCCGATGAAGAAGGCGAAGGTGAAGATGTACATGCCCCAGGACACGACGTCGCGCATGCCCGTGGTGGCCAGGCCGTCTTTGAGCTCGTAGATCCACGCGGCCAGCCCGAGCAGGCCGAAGACCCACAGCGCCAGGTACCAGATCCCGATCCCCGGGGTGAGCCGGGCGCGCGCGCGGGCGGTGGCCGGAGCCGGTGTCGAAGCAGTTGTCGCGGTCATGGCTTAGCCCCCTCAGCTCTCGCTCGCGATTGGTCGGCGCACCGGCACGTAGTAGACGTTCGGATCGGTGCCGAGTTCGGGATGCAGCTGCTGCGCGCCGCGCTCGTTCACCCACTTGCTCACATCGGAAGTCGGGTCGTTCAAGTCACCGAACACCCGGGCTCCGGCCGGGCAGCACTCCACGCAGAACGGCTCCTGGCCGACGTCGATCCGCTCGACGCAGAAGGTGCACTTCTCGACCACGCCAGTGGGGCGCTCCGGGGTGAACACCAGGTGTCCGTCGGACTTGTAGTCCTGGCCGTAGCCGACGATCCCGCCGGCGGCGTACTTGGACTCGCCCCAGTTGAAGATCCGCACGCCGTATGGGCAGGCGGCCATGCAGTACCGGCAGCCGATGCAGCGGTCGTAGTCGACCAGCACGGTGCCGTCGTCGCGGCGGAAAGTCGCCTGCACCGGGCACACCTTGATGCACGGCGCGTCGTTGCAATGCTGGCAGGCGACCGGCAGGTAGGCCATGGACAGGTTGGGGAACACGCCGTGCGGCACGTCGATGTTGTCGCTGGCCGGCGGCTCCATGGTGGTGGACTGGTTCTGCGCGGTGGTCAGCACGCGGTTCCACCACACGCCCAGCGGCTCGTTGTTGATTTCCTTGCAGGCGACGGCGCACGTCCAGCAGCCGACACAGCGTTTGGTGTCGATCACCATCACGTGGTGCGGGGTCGGGTTCTTGTCAGTAGCCATTGGTGTCAGCTCCTCAGGCCTTCTCGACCTGGACCAGGCAGTCGTAGTACGCGGCGTTGGACGGGAAGTTCGGGATGATCGCCTGCGTGGGGTTCTTCTTCTGGTGGGTCAGGTTGTTCGGGTGGCCCTCGATGTAGTGCTTGACGTTGTTGGACACCCAGCCGCCCTGGTAGCAGTTCACCACCCCCGGCTTGATGGCCTGGGTCAACCGGGCCCGGACCTTCATGTAGCCGCGGTCGTTGAAGACCCGCACCACCGCGTTGTCGGCGATGCCGCGCGCCTTGGCGTCGATCGGGTTGATCTCCAGGAACCCCATCCCACCGTTGTTGATCTCGGTCAGCCAGGGCAGGTTGACGTACTGCGAGTGGGTGCGGAACCGGGTGTGCGTGGACAGGAACACCAGCGGGTACTTGGCGTACAGCGGGTTGGTGGGCCACGCCTCGATGGGCTCCATGTGCTCGGCCAGCGCCTGCGGCGGGTCGGCGTCGAGCAGCATCTCCACGTAGAACTCGATTTTCCCGCTCTTGGTCGGGAACTGCTTGTTGTAGAACGGCACGTACGGGATCGGGTCGGTGTTCAGGTGCACCGCCTCTTGCGCGGTCAGCATGTCCCAGGTGAGCCCGGTGAGCGTCGAGTCCATATCCGGCTGACCGAAATGCATCATGTCCTTGAGGTACTCGTCGGGCTTCTTGTTGAAGTACTGCTCGAAGTCCGGGTTCATCGCCTTGGCGACAGCGGCGAACGCGTCGAGATCGGATCTTGACTCGAACAACGGGTCGATGATCTTCGGCATGTACTGCAGGTAGAAGTTGTTCGACGACAGCAGGTCGGTCTTCTCCAGGTAGGTGCAGGCCGGCAGCACGATGTCGGCCAGATCGCAGGTGGCGGACAACACGTAGTCGGAGGAGACGCAGAAGTCGAGCTTCTTCATGGCTTCGACGGTCTTGTTGCGATCGGACATCTGCTGCGCGAAGTTGTCGATCACGAACCAGGCCGCCTTGACCGGGTAGTCCTCCCCGCTCACTTGTCCGGTGGTCACCGCGTCGCAGAAGTCCATCGGCTCCAGCAGCGAGTAGCCGTCGGTGTTCGGGACCGGGTTCAGCCAGTCGTCCAACTGGAACGCCGAGGAGGTCAGCCCGCCGCCGAAAGTGGAGACGCCGCCGCCATGCACCCCGATGTTGCCAGTGATCGCCTGCAGCGTCAGCAACGCCTGGTAGTGCAGGTCGCCGTGGTGCCAGTGCGACAGGCCGAAACCGGCCCGCACCCCGACCGGGTGGACCGTGCCCCAGGTCCGGGCGAGCCTGACGATCGCGTCAGTCGGCAGGTCGGTCAGCGACGAGGTGTATTCCGGGGTGTACTTCGCGGCCATGTCGGCCAGCGCCTGGAACGCGGTCGAGGAGTTGGTCGGCCCCCAGGAACCCAGCAGCGCCGGGTCGCGCACCGACTTATCGCCGGCCGCCTTGAGCGTCTCGTCGTTCTGGTCGAACACCACGTAGTCGTTGTCGGTGTTTCCGGCGATGGCGTCCTTGGAGCGCAGCCACTTGCCGGTGGCTGGGTCGATGAGGTATGGGGCGACGGTGTAGGCGAGCAGGTACTCGGTGTCGTACAGGTTGTTGGCGATGATGTAGTTGATCAGTCCGTCGATGAGCGCGGTGTCCGAGCCCGGGCGGATCGGCAACCACTGGTCGCTGGCCGCCGCAGTCGGGGTGAACCGCGGGTCGATGTTGATGATCTGGGTGCCGTTGTCGCGGGCGTCGCAGTAGATCCGCCAGTCCGGGATCGAAGTCTCGGCGGCGTTGTCGGCCCAAAGCACGATGGCTTTGGAGTTCAGGAAGTCGGTCTGCTCGTGCCCGTCGAACCCGCCGCCGCCGTTCTGGTCTGGGTCGCTGGCCAGCACGTAGTTCCAGCCGGCCGGACCGGACGAGTCGCCCTCGTTGTCGCCTTCGTTGTCGCCGGCCGACCCGCCGATCACGCTGGCGAATCGGTAGCCGGCGCCAACCACGCCCTCGATCATCGACAGCGAGCCGGTGTACGGCGCGATCCACACCGATTTCGTTCCGTACTTCTGCTGCGCGTCGTTGAAGGCTTTGGCGATCGTCTGGATCGCCTCGTCCCAGCTGATGCGGTCCCACTTGCCCGCGCCGCGCTCGGTGCCCGCCCGGCGCTTGTACGGGTACTTGATCCGGTCCGGGCTGTAGGTGTTGGAGATCTGCGACAGGCCGCGGGCGCAGATGCGCGGGCTGAACGCCGGCGCGGGATCCCCGGAGGCCGTCTTGTCGCTCCACGGCGCCGGCTCGACCATCGTCACCCGGCCGTCGGTGACGTGGATGAGATGACCGCATACCCCGTCACAGTTGTTGGAGTGGCCGGTCCGGTAGACCACGGTCTTGCCGCTGCTTGGGTCGGCCACCGCGTCCGCGCTGGTGGCGGGATTGAAGAATCGCAGCTTGTCGGCAGCGATCAACCCTCCTGCCGCGACCGCCATGCCGCCTAGGAACGTACGTCGCGAGGTCTTCACCAAGGCCCCCTTCTGTCTCGTCATCGAGACGGGGACGAGGCCTTTCCCCCCGGAACGACCAAGGGGTTTGCCGCCGCGTCCCTGCCACCCTCGTGGATATTGACTTGGGTGCCGCCCCGCCCCTTATGGGCGTTGACGCGTTGTCGGGTCGAACTCGGGACAAATGGTCGGGCGGCGCTGCGTGCGCCAGCCTACGACTGCGCACAGTGACCTTTTCGCCGACCCACCGGGCGGTTCTGGGGGTGGCGCGATCCGGCCGAACACCCTCCGCGCATGCGGATCGACAGTGTCTAGGCATCCGCACAAGCGGTCGGGGGGTGTGAACCCACGACCGCGGAAGCTCGCCACGGCGGGCGACGACCGGGTGCCGCGTGCCCGGCGCCGCGCGCCGCTACCCGCGCGCGCCGCTACCCGCGCGCGCCGCGCAACGCGGTGAGCGCCGCCTCGTGCAGAAGTCCGTTGCTGGCCAGCGCGCTTCCCTGATGCGGGCCGTCGCGACCGTTCAACCCAGTGAAGCGTCCCCCGGCCTCGGTGACGATCACCGCCGGCGCGGCGAGGTCCCACAGTGAGACCTCTGGTTCGGCGGCCAGGTCGACCGCGCCCTCGGCGACGAGCAGGTGGGACCAGAAGTCACCGTAGGCCCGGGTGCGCCACACCCGCTCGGTCAGCGCGAGGAACCGCTCACGCAGGCCCAGCGCCGCCCAACCGGAGAGCGAGGAGTAGGACAGGCTGGCGTCGGTGAGGGTGGCCACCCCAGACACGGCTAGGCGACGGGCGGGCTGTCCCGCTGCGGCCAGCCAAGCGCCCGCGCCGCGCGCCGCCCACCAGCGGCGGCCCAGCGCCGGCGCGGACACCACCCCGACGATCGGCACGTCGCGCTCGGTCAAGGCGATCAGCGTCGCCCACACTGGCACGCCGCGCACGAAGTTCTTGGTGGCGTCGATGGGATCGATCACCCAGCGCCGCACGGCGCCGGAGCCGCCGGAGCCGCCGGAGCCGCCGAACTCCTCCCCTAACAACGCGTCCTCCGGTCGCGCCTCGGCCAGCGCCTGCCGCAGCGCCGTCTCGACGGCCCGGTCGGCGTCGGTCACCGGAGACAGATCGGGCTTGGTTTCCACGCGTAGGTCGAGCGCGCCGAAACGCGGCGTGGAGATCGCGTCCGCTAGATCGGCCAATTCCAGGGCGAGGACGAGGTCGGCGTCGGTCACCGCACGCACGCTACCGCGCCCGCCCCGGCCGTTGACGATCCCCGGCCGTTGACCATCCCAGGTGAGCCAGCGGCGCGGGACCAGCGGTTGACCGGCACCGGTGAGCGCTACGGCTCCGGGTCGGCGTGCACCACCAGCACCGGGCACTTGGCGTGCGCCGCGCAGTGCGCGCTCACCGAGCCGAGCAGCAAGCCGGTGAAGCCGCCGTGGCCGCGGCTGCCGAGGACGAGCATGCTCGCCCCCTGCGCGGTGTCCAACAGGGCTTTCGCGGGGTTGCCCTCGCGCACCAGCGCGCGCATGCCGGCTGGTCGCGCATCGCCGAACACCTCGTCGATGGTGGCGGTCAGCACCCCCTCGGCCTCCGGGAGCGGGTCCCAGTCACCAGCCACCGGCCATCCGTAGGCGTATGGACGGGCGTCGCAGGTCATCACCGCGTCGATCTCCGCGCCCAGCGGCCCGGCCAGTTGCCAGGCCCAGCGAAGCGCGGCGCGGGACTGGTCGGAGCCGTCGACGCCGACAACGATTCGTTTGCTGCGGTTTTGCTCGGTCATGAAGCCTCCTGATGGTGGGGCGACACGTCGCGTCGGGCAGTTCAACCGACCTCATGATATCGCCGCCAGTGCTCGGCACGCCGTTCGATCACGCTACGGTGAGGCCTCGTGACGCCTGATTATCCTGGCGAGGCTGCCCAGCGGGAGCCGCTGCGGCCCCGGTCGGGCGAGCCGCCGGCCCCAGACGTTCCCCGGCTCGCGTTGGAGGACGTGCTCGGACAGCTGGTCGAGCGGGCGCGGGAGGTGTTGGACACCGAGGGCGGGCTGCGCCGGCTGGTCGCCGCCAACCAGACGATCATCAGCGGTCTCGCGTTGCCGAAGGTCCTGCGCCACATCGTGACCGCCGCCTGCCAGCTGGTGCGCGCTCAGTACGGGGCGCTGGGAGTGTTGGCCCCGGCCGGAAACGGGCTCGATGAGTTCGTCTACGTGGGTTTTGACGAGCGGACCGCGGCTTCGATCGGGCATCCCCCGGAGGGCAAGGGGCTGCTGGGGGCGCTGATCGACGAGCCCCGGCCGGTCCGGTTGGAGCGGCTGGCCGACGACCCGCGCTCGATTGGGTTCCCTCCTGGACACCCACCGATGTCAGCGTTTCTCGGGGTGCCGATTCGGGTGCGCGGGGAGTTGTTCGGCAACCTCTATCTGACCGAACCGGCGTCTGGGCGATTCACCGCCGACGACGAGGAGCTGGCGCTCGCGGTGGCCGCGACCGCGGGCATCGCCATCGAGAACGCCCGGCTGTATGAACGGGCCGAGCGCGGGCAGGAGTGGCTGTCCGCGTCCGCGGAGATCACTCGACAGTTGCTGACCGCGACCGGGGACGAACCGCTGGCGCTGATCGCCGACAAGGTTCGGCAAGTGGCGGACGCCGACCTCGCCACCGTCGTGCTGCCTGACGAGGGCCGGACCCGGATCCGGGTCGAAGTCGCCTCCGGACGGGGTTCGGACGAGGTCACCGGAATGGTGGAGCAGCTCGCCGGCACGCTCGCCGACCTCGCTTTCAACACGGGCCATCCGGCGGCGGTGGAGAACGCCGCCGAGAGCCCGCGCCCGGTGCACTTGAGCCAAGTCATCGCCGCCGGGCCAGTCATGGTGTTGCCGATGGTCGGATCGGCTGGCGTGCGGGGGGCGTTGTGTGTGGCTCGCCTGGCCGGCCGCCGCCCGTTCGACGAGGCCGAGCTCGGCATGGGCATGACCTTCGCCACCCACGCCGCGTTGTCGCTGGAGCTGGCCGACGCCCGTGAGGATCAGCAGCAGATGCTGCTGATGCAAGACCGCGAGCGCATCGCTCGGGACCTGCACGACCACGTCATCCAGCGGTTGTTCGCCACCGGGCTGACCGCGCAGGGCGCGGCCGCCGCGTCCGCCTCGGCCGAGCAGTCGGCGCGGCTGTCCCGGGTCGTCGCGGACATCGACGAGACCATCGACCAGATCCGCACCACCATCTTCCAGCTGCGCGGCGCGCTGCTGGACCATCCGGCCAGCGTGCGGCGGCGGGTGCTCGATGTGGCGGCCGCCGGCGCCCCACTGCTCGGGTTCAAGCCGCGGGTGCGCTTCCACGGGCCGCTGGATCTCGCGGTGTCGGAGGACCTGGCGGCCGACTTGCTCGCGGTGCTGCGCGAGGCGATCTCCAACGCGGCCCGCCACGCCGGCGCGCGCCGGGTTGAGCTGGCGCTCTCGGCAGCCGACAATGAGCTAGTGGTTGAGGTTGTCGATGATGGGCGCGGCCTCGGCGCGTCCACCAGACGCAGCGGGCTGGCCAATCTCGCCCGCCGGGCGCAGCGCCACGGCGGGACGTTCGAGGTGAGCGCGGCAGGTTTCGACGTCGTGGGCGACCTCAGCGCGGACCAGACCGTCGGGGATCGGCCCGGCGACGCGTCGACCACGGCCGGACCGGCCGCTCGGCCGGGACCGGGGACGCGACTGAGATGGGCGGTCCCCCTGACATGACCACCGCTGATGACCAAACCGCGGGCGATCGGTCGCTGCGGGTCTTCCTGGTCGACGACCACGAGATCGTCCGGCGCGGCATCGCCGACCTGCTCGATTCCGCCGACGGGATCGAGATCGTCGGCGAGGCCGGCACGGTCCGCGAGGCGTTGCGCCGCATCCCCGCCACGCGGCCGGATGTGGCGATCCTCGACGCCCGGCTGCCCGACGGCAGCGGTATCGACGTGTGCCGCGAGATACGCAGCGATGACCCGCGGATCCGCTGCCTGGTGCTGACCTCCTACGACGACGAGGACGCGATCTTCGCCGCGGTGATGGCCGGGGCCTCGGGTTATCTGCTCAAACAGATCCGCGGCAACTCGCTCATCGACGCGATCCGCCAGGTGGGCGCCGGCAAGTCGCTGCTCGACCCGGAGGTGACCGGGCGGCTGCTGGACCGCCTGCGCGGGGATGCCGCGACCGAGCCCAAGGCGGCCCAGCTGACCGAACGGGAGCGGGAGGTCCTCGATCTGATCACCGAGGGGCTCACCAACCGGCAGATCGGCCAGCGGTTGTTCCTGGCCGAGAAGACCGTCAAGAACCACGTGTCGGCGCTGCTCGCCAAGCTCGGCATGGAACGGCGCACGCAAGCCGCCGCGTACGGGGCGCGGCTGCGCCGCAACTGACCCGCGCGGCCGCGCGAACCGGTGGCGAAGGCCGATTCCGAGTAGCCTGGATTTCTATCTCAAACGGTCCGAACGGCTCGCCTCCCCGGGCAGGGTGGGCGAGCTGGAACTGACCGCCACGGTGACCAGGAGCGCAAATGTCCCAGCAGCGAATCGTCGTCGGCGTCGACGGCTCAACCGGGGCGCGAACCGCCCTGCTGTGGGCCGCGGCCGAGGCCGCTCTGCGCGGCGCGGAGCTTCTAGTGGTGCACGGCCCGGACACCCGCGAGGGGGGAGTCGTCGGCGCCAGCCCCGACCGGGCGCTGCTCGGCGGGCACGTCGCGCTGGCCCGCGAGCGCCAGCCGTCGGTCCCGGTGACGATGTTGGCCAGCGAGGGGCCGGCCGCCGACGCCCTCATCGAGCAGAGCCGCCGGGCCGACCTGATCGTGGTCGGCACCCGGGGGCGCGGCGGCATCACCCAATCCATGCTCGGCTCGGTGAGCTACCGGGTCGCCGCGCACGCGGACTGCCCGGTGGCGGTGATCCCGGAACAGTTCGTCGACGAGCGCGGCCAAGCTCCGGCGCGCGTCGTGGTCGGGTTGTCGCCCTCGGCTGCGGGGCGGGCCGCGTTGGACTTCGCCTTCGCCGAAGCGACCCACCGCGCCGCCAGCGTGCAGGTGTTGCACGCCCAGGAGCCCACCGATGACGGCGGCATGGGGCAACGCGCGCTGCCCAACGGTGGCTCCTGGACCCAGGCCGTCGCCCACCTGGACCAGTTGCGCGCGAGCCACCCGCGGCTATCGGTCGAAACGGTCGTCACCGAAGACGAGCCGGTGGACGCCCTGTTGCGCCTGTCGGTCGGGGCGCAGCTGGTCGCGCTCGGCTGCCACCACAGCGCGGACCGCTGGGCCACCCGGCTCGGACCGATTCCCGCCGCCGTGCTGCACCGCAGCGACTGCCCAGTCGTCGTCGTCGGCACCAGCCCGTCTGTCCCGGGCGCCGAAGCGCCCTCGGCGGACGGCTGACGGCACTGCCCACGGGCCGACGCCCGAAGGACGCGCCGCTGGCCAACCAGCCCGTGGCTATCGGCGCGCGCGGGCCGACGGAATAGACTGCCGTACCGGTCTGCCGTCCATTCGGGCGCGGTCGCCTGCCCGGTCGGCTCGCTCCGGCCGGATCGGCCCGAGCGTTCGAGCCCTGACCGACCAAACATGATTGTCCAAGCGCGAGGAGCACCGTGAAGAGCACTGTCGAGAACACCGGCCCGACCAGGGTGAAGCTGGCCGTCGAGGTGCCGTTCACCGAGCTGGAGCCCGCCGTCAAGACGGCGTACCGGAAGATCGCGAACCAGCTGCAGGTGCCCGGGTTCCGGCCCGGCAAGGTTCCGACGCGAATCATCGACCAGCGGGTGGGTCGCGCCGCGGTGCTGGAAGAGGCCATCAACGACGCGCTGCCCCGGCTGTACACCGAGGTGGTGCGCGCCAACGACCTGGCCACGGTGGGACAACCGGAGGTCGAGGTGACCAACCTCGACGACGGCCAGTCGCTGAGCTTCACCGCCGAGGTGGACGTGCGCCCGCAGATCACCGTGCCCGACCTTTCCGCGATCGCGATCACCGTCGACGACGGCGCGATCACCGAAGAAGACATCGACGACCAGCTCGGTCTGCTCCGTGACCGGTTCGGGTCACTGTCCGGCGTCGACCGGCCGATCGAAAACGACGACTACGTCTCCATCGACCTGAAGACCACCCTTGACGGCGAGGACGTTGAAGAGGGCTCCGCCACCAACCTGTCCTACCAGGTCGGCGGCGGCGACCTGATCGACGGCTTGGACGAGGCGCTCGCCGGCAAATCGGCCGGTGACAGCGCGCAGTTCACCACCACGTTGAGCGGCGGCGAGCACGCCGGCGAGCAGGCCGAGGTCACCGTCACCGTCAACTCGGTCAAGCGCAAAGACCTGCCCGAACCAGATGACGAGTTCGCCCAGATGGCCAGCGAGTTCGACACCATCGACGAGCTGCGCGCCGACCTGCGCGCGCGGTTGACCCAGGTGGCGCACCTGCGCCAGAGCGGGCAGGCGCGCGACAAGCTCATCGAGCAGCTGGTGGCGATGGTGGACTTCCCGCTGCCCCAGTCCGCGGTGGAAGCGGAGATGGAGCGCCGCGAGCACGAGGTCACCCACATGCTCGGCCACGACGAGGCGCTGTTCGCCAACCTGCTGGAGCGGCAGGGGCAGACCCACGAGGAGTTCACCGCCAAGCTGCGCGAGAGCGCGAACGAATCGGTCAAGCTGCAGTTCCTGCTCGACGCCATCGCCGCGAACGAGCAGGTGAGCGTCGGCGACGCCGAGCTGACCGAGTTCGTGGTGCGCGAGTCGGCGCGCTACGAGCTCTCCCCGAAACAGTTCGCCGACCAGCTCGTGTCCAGCGGCGCGCTGCCGGAATTCGTCGCCGACCTGCGGCGATCGAAGACCGTGGCCATGCTGCTGTCCACGGCTACCGTCACCGACACATCGGGCGCCCCGGTCGATCTCGCGGGGCTGACCTCGGCCGCGCTCGCCGAGCTTGACGACGACGAAGACCACGAGTACGACCAATACGACGATGCCTTCGACGACGCGGAGGACGACGGGTACGACGGGGAAGACGCCGACGAATCCGACGACGCGGCAGCCGACCCCGAGAGCTGACCGCATCACGCCGTCAGCGGCCGTGACACGGTTCCGCTTCCGTCACGCTGTCAGCGGCCGTGACACGGTTCCGCTTCCGTCACGCCGTCAGCGAAATTACGCCCCGGGTCAATCGCTCGGGCGGGCCTGGCCGTTAGGGTCGAGGGGAACCCACACCCCGGAGGAAGGTTGCCGCTGTGAGCCGAGCGAGCGTTTCGAGCACTGCGAGTTCGGGACCCCATCCTGACGCGCCGTCGGCCGGCCGGTACCAGATGCGCGTCGCGGGGTCAGGGATGAGCCTGAACGACTCGGTGTACGACCGGTTGCTGCGCGAGCGGATCATCTTCCTCGGCCAGCCGGTGGACGACGCGATCGCCAACCAGATCTGCGCGCAGCTGCTGCTGCTCGCCGCCGAGGACGCCACCCGCGACGTCAACCTTTACATCAACTCGCCGGGCGGCTCGGTCACCGCCGGCATGGCGATCTTCGACACCATGGAACTAGTCGAGTGCGACGTGGCCACCTGGGCGCTGGGCCTGGCCGCGTCGATGGGCCAGTTCTTGCTCTCCGCCGGCGCCCCCGGCAAGCGCTATGCGCTGCCCCACTCACGGATCCTGATGCACCAAGGCTCGGCGGGACTGGGCGGCACCGCCTCGGACATCAAGATCCAGGCCGAGCAGTGGAACCTCACCAAACAGGAGATGGCCGAGATCACCGCGCAACACACCGGCCAGCCGGTGGACAAGATCCTCGCCGACAGCGACCGGGACCGCTGGTTCACCGCTCAGCAGGCACTCGAATACGGCTTCATCGACCACATCGTCCGGCGCGCCAGCGACCTCCCGGGCGCCGGCAAGTGAGGATCGACATGACCCAGTTCCAAGCGTCACCTAGCGGGTGGTCCGCGCCGCAGTCGCGTTACGTGCTGCCGTCGTTCGTGGAGCGCACGAACTACGGCGTCAAGGAGTCCAACCCGTACAACAAACTGTTCGAGGAGCGGATCATCTTCCTCGGCGCGCCGATTGACGACGTGGTAGCCAACGATGTGATGGCCCAGCTCATCGTGCTCGAATCCACCGACCCGGACCGCGACATCCAGATCTACATAAACTCCCCGGGTGGCTCGTTCACCGCGCTGACCGCCATCTACGACACGATGCAGTACATCCGCCCGGAGATCCAGACCTACTGCATGGGACAGGCCGCGTCCGCCGCTGCGGTCATTCTGGCCGCCGGCAGCAAAGGCAAACGATTCGCGCTGCCGCAGTCGCGGATCTTGATCCATCAGCCGTCCGGCGGCACCGACGGGCCGATGCAGATCTCCGATCTGGACATCCAGGCCAAGGAGATTCTGCGGATGCGCACTTTGATGGAGGAGATCTTGGCGCGGCACACCGGCCAGAGCATTGAGCAGGTCCGCGCCGACGTGGAACGCGACAAGATATTCACCGCCGAGCAGGCCAAGGAGTATGGCATCGTCGACGACGTGATATCCAGCCGAAAACTCGGCGCGTAGCCAGCCCCTCGCGTGTTCCGACCGTCGGAGCAAAGGCTTCGGGGCGTGTGACTTCACCATGACCCCGTGTCGTGACTCGGCGTCTTAGTCGCCGGCCGCATTCCAATCGAACGGCTCGGTCAAGGTGGTCCAGCTCGAGACCGCCGCCAAGACCGTGGGGGCACTGGCCGCGGGTTGGGTCGGGGCCACTATTTGGACGCCATCGTGGCCGCTAGCCCGAATGCGACCGTTCAGCGCACCGGTGGTCGGCTGCTCCTGGGCTGACCCTCACCGCGCGTGCCGTGCTCACCGGAGTGCCGACCAGGGCCGGGACCCACCGGTTCGCCGTCACGGCCATCACTGTGGTGCCCGGTGCGGGGCAGGTCGCGAGGGGTTCTGTCACCATCGTCATCAAGCCGGCGACGGTGCGTTCCACGCCAACGGCGGCGATGCCGTGACGGCCGCCCAGTGGGCGTCGACCGCCGCCGGGCTGCGGGCCAACGCCCTCACCCGGCCCGGCCACGTCTTCGCCGGGTGGAACACCAAGGCCGATGGCATCGGCCGCGCCCGCCCAGACCTGGCCGGCTACCCGTTCCCCGCCGCCGCGACGCTGCACGCGCAGTGGCGGCCGGGTCGGCCGGGCATCGACGGCGGGCCGAGCGCAGGCCTCGCGCCCCCATCGTGGCGTAACACGCCGCTGATCTCGGGTCCGCAGAGTTCTCGTGGTTTCCGGGTACCGTTCAAATGTGCCACGTGTCGGTGATACCAGTGATCTGCTCAAGTGTTCGTTCTGCGGGAAGAGCCAAAAACAGGTCAAGAAGCTGATCGCCGGTCCTGGCGTGTACATCTGTGACGAGTGCATCGAGCTGTGCAACGAGATCATTGAGGAGGAACTCGTCGACGGGGGTGAGTTCAGCTTCGACGAGCTGCCCAAGCCCACCGAGATCTACGACTTCCTCAACGGTTACGTGGTCGGCCAGGACCAGGCGAAGAAGACGCTCGCGGTCGCGGTCTACAACCACTACAAGCGCGTGCAGGCCGGCGCGGAAACCAAACCGCGCAGCGCTGACACCCAGGTCGAACTGACCAAGTCGAACATTCTCTTGCTTGGCCCCACCGGCTCCGGCAAAACGTTGCTGGCGCAGACCCTGGCCAGAATGCTCAACGTCCCGTTCGCGATCGCGGACGCCACCGCGCTGACCGAGGCCGGATACGTTGGCGAGGATGTCGAGAACATCCTGCTCAAATTGATCCAAGCCGCCGACTACGACGTCAAGCGGGCCGAGACCGGGATTATCTACATCGACGAGGTCGACAAGATCGCCCGCAAGGCGGAGAACCCCTCGATCACCCGGGACGTCTCCGGTGAGGGCGTGCAGCAGGCGTTGCTGAAAATCCTGGAGGGCACCTCGGCGGCCGTGCCGCCGCAGGGCGGGCGCAAGCACCCCCATCAGGAGTTCATTCAGATCGACACCACCAACGTGCTGTTCATCGTGGGCGGGGCGTTCGCCGGGCTGGACACGATAATTGAGAACCGGATCGGCAAGAAAGGGCTCGGATTCGGCGCCCAGTTGCGCACCAGGTTCGACCGTGAGCAGCGCGATGTCTTCGCTGACGTGATGCCGGAGGATTTGCTGAAGTTCGGGCTCATACCGGAATTCATCGGTCGGTTGCCGGTGGTCACCTCGGTGCGGCCGTTGGACCGGGACGCGTTGGTGCGGATTCTCACCGAGCCGCGCAACGCGTTGGTGCGCCAGTACGAGCGGCTGTTCCAGCTGGACGGCGTGGAGCTCGAGTTCACCGACGACTCGCTTGAGGCGGTCGCCGATCAGGCGGCGCTGCGCGGCACCGGCGCCCGGGGCCTGCGCGCGATCATGGAAGAGGTTCTGCTGTCGGTGATGTACGAGGTGCCTTCGCGAGACGATGTCGCCCGGGTGGTCATCACCGCTGACACGGTGCGCGAGCACGTGTGTCCGACCCTGGTGCCGCGCGCGAGCGAGCCGGAACGGGAGCGGCGCGAGAAATCAGCCTGACGGGGGTTCATCGCTAACTCGAACGAAACGGTGCGCCGCGCGGTTTTCGAACACACCCAGCGGACCGGATTGGTATGACCGCGAAATTCGCCCCCAGACGATGAATCAAGTACCATCGGCTGGGTGTCGTACCACGGTATCGGTGTCGGGTGGTGGTATCGGCTTGGGCTGGGGATGCTCGCGCTACTCATGGCTGTTGGGGGCGCGGTTGCCGCTGTGGCCCGGGTCGGGCCGGTGGGCACGTCATCGCCGGTCTCCGCCGCCGCGGACGCACTGCCAACGGGCGCAGCCACCGCAGGGTCGGTTCCTAATCTGCTGACCAACGGAAGCTTCGAGGGCGCCGGCAGCAGCCCCGGGCCGACGCCCGGCTGGAAGACGGTGAGCGGTGCCGTGGCGGCGCTGGAGGCTCCCGGCGTCGACGGTGCATATGTCGCTGACTTCGTTCAGTCCGCGGCTGGGGGGAGCGTCTTACAGGATGTCGCGGTAAAGGCCAACGTCGGCCACACTTTCAATGCGACGGTCTGGTTGGCGACGGCGACTGGAAACTCAAAGGTCGCGGTCGCGTTGTCGGGCAACAACGGCAAGACGGGACTCAAGAAAGTCACGGTGACGGCGACTCCGACGTGGCGCCAGGTCAGTGTCGCATTGACGGTGCGCGCCACCACCTCGACGGTGCGGCTGCAGATCTATGGCGTGACGGGACAGCACATTGAGGTGGACAACGCGACGCTGACCCAGCAGTTCCTGCGCAACGGCAGCTTTGACTCCCCGGCGAGCGGCACTCGAAACACCACGCATTGGACCAAGACACAAGCGATGAGTGCCGCATACAAGTCGGGACGGGCGATCGACGGCAGCCGGTTCGCCGACCTCGTGGTGAAGAAGAAGGGTGGGAACATATACCAAGAGGTGGCGCTGACCGGGAGCGTGGGGCAAACCTTGCAAGCCACCATTTGGCTGCGCGCGGCGAGTGGCCACCGGGCGGTGGCGGTTGGTCTCTCGGGCAACAATGGCAAGACCGGAAAGACGACCAAGCACGTGACCGTGGGCACCACCTGGACCCAGGTAACGGTCAAGTTGCCGCTGCGCGGCAAGACCACGACCGCGCGCCTGCGCATTTATGGGCCAGTGAAACAGCATCTGTGGATGGACGGCGCGTTCCTCACTCTGGTCGGCCCTCCGCCGGCGACTTCGCCGCAACCGGTCTCCACCAGCCGCTACCTCAGGGATCTGAAGGGCGCCGCGACTGATCTGACCGTGATGCGCAACCGCGGCGTCACCGACGCGGCCAACAACCCGACCGGCCATTCGTATCTGATGTTGCTCGCGGCCGGTGGGCAGGACCACGCCCGCGGTGGCGTGGTGTTGACCGCCACGACCAAATTCATCACCTACGCGAATCTGGTGGCGGCGGTCAACGCCTACGTCGACGGCTACGCGAGCCGCATGCTGCCGGGCGCTCCGGCGGTGATCGCGGTCGGCACCAACAATGACATGGATGTGTCCGCGACCACCGGGGTGGAGTGGGCGAATCTTGTGGTCAAGCCGATTGCTTCGCACGCCGCCCGCTATTCCGGGATTGGGATCGCCGGGGCGGACGACATGGAGCCGGGCTTCCGCGGCGGGGTGAGCGCCACCCGCTCCTGGCTCACCGGGTACCTCGGTGCCACCAAAGCGCCGTTCGTGTTTTTCGGCTCGGCCGACGGGTGTTCCTGGACCGCGTCCGGCGGCGCCTGCAACAACGGGTGGAAAGCCAGCGACCTGTACTGGCTGGGCGCGGGCGCGGCGCCCAGCCGGATCATCGCGCTGCCGCAGGTTTACAACGCGACGATGGCGAACCAATGGCGATACATCTCGATCACCGGGACTGTGGCGCGGAAGCCAAGAATCAACTTTGGCGGCGAGCTGACTGAGTACACGGCATGCCGGCAGGCGGGTAGTTGCGCCAGCATGGGTGGAAACGCGGCCTGGAAGTCGTTGTGGGCGGCGATCAGGACCGATTCCCGCACCAGCCAATCGGCTATGCCATATTCAACTGATCTACGGATCAACTGATGATGGGATGCGCGGCGCGGAACCGTCACTTGATTGCCGGCGGCGCGGCGTCGGATGCCAGCGCGCCCACCTGGTTAGGATAGCCTTAGTAGCACCCGTGACAGGACGGCGCCACCGCGTTAGGAGAACGTTCGCATGCCGAAGTTGCTTGTTGTTGTCACCAGCACCCGCCCGGGTCGCATCGCCCCGGTGATCGCCGACTGGTTCGTTTCGCGCGCGAAGGAGCACGGTGGTTTCGACGTGGCGGTGGCCGATCTGGCCGAGCTGAACCTGCCGATGATGGATGAGCCGAACCATCCCCGCGCGCGTCAGTATGTGCATGAGCACACCAAGAACTGGTCGGCGACCGTCGCGTCGGCGGACGCGTTCGTCTTCGTCACCCCGGAGTACAACTACACATTCACCGCGCCGTTGAAGAACGCCTTGGACTACCTGAGCTTGGAGTGGGCGTACAAGCCGGTCGGTTTTGTCAGCTACGGGGGCGCCTCCGGTGGCCTGCGCGCCGTGCAGTCCCTCAAGCCGGTCGTCACGACGTTGAGCATGTTCCCGCTCGCGATGGGCGTCGCGCTGCCATTCGCCATGAACCAGATCGTCGAGGGCGAGTTGCGCCCGGTCGCGCCGGCCGAGGAGAGCGCGCGATCAATGCTGGACGAGCTGGCCAAGGTCGCGGTCGCGATGGCGCCGCTGCGTCAGTAGCCGCGGCGCGGAACGGGCGCGCCGGGGCTGGTGCCGGCGGACGGCGCGGCGACCGGTCAGAGGTGCGGGGCGGGTTGGCTCTTTGGCTGTTGCTGGGCGTTGGGCAGCGACGGCCAGGGGCGCAGCATGTGCTCGCTTCGTTGGTGAATGTCGTCGTGCTCCCACTGGTGGCGGTGCGTTACGAGGCGTCCCACCCAGGATGTCGGGATGGTCTGCCCGGTGACCGCGTAGTGCAGCGTCGAGTCGTCGTAGATGACCTCGGTCTGCGCGCCGAACGCGGCGCTCCGGCCGGCCACCAGCAGCTCGTCGTTCAGTTTGAGCTCGGTCGTCTCATCCGGCAGCATCGTGCGGGTTCGGCCGCGCACCAGCATCAGCGCCGCCGCGGAGATGTGGTTGTCGTGGTCGCTGGGCGAGCGGAACAGGTCACCCAGCAGCAGCGGTCGCCGCTCCAGCCATCGGGCCACCGCCGGGGTCTCCCGGTGGTCGATGCGCAGCGGCCGGATGATCGGGGACCGGGTGGTCAGCAGCGCCGTCAACCGTTGCGTGACCTCTCGGCTCCACGCGTCCGGGGCGGCCATGACGGCGGTGATGAAGGCCCAGTAGTGGGGGTGGACCAGGTAGACGAGCACTCGCCGGGCGACCATGCCGGGGGGGAAGAAGACCGAGTCGGGCGCGAACGCGTCCAACAGGGGCAGGCGGTGATGGGACATGACCCGCACCGCCAGGTAGGTCTCCGGGTGGGTGCGGCGGACGTGCGCGGCAAGCGCCAGGTTGGTCGAGTCGGACTCGGCGCCACAGACCACCGCGT
The DNA here is from genome assembly GCA_009780925.1 of Actinomycetes bacterium. GTDB lineage: Bacteria > Actinomycetota > Actinomycetes > Mycobacteriales > Jatrophihabitantaceae > WQZC01. Next base: position 20,456 of record WQZC01000012.1, read on the forward strand.
CCACGCTGGACAGGTCGGTGGTCATCAATGCCAGCGGCTCGACCCGCTCCACTTGGTGGCCGGTCGCGTTGAGGTGGCTGGCCAGCTTTTCGGCGACCGGTCCGTCCGAGGCGATGACCCAGTGCTTGGGTGTGAAGGCCGGCGGCAACGGCGGCAGCTCGGCGCCAGCCTCGGACATGAGCCAGGTGATCAGGCGATAGGTGCAGCGCCGGTGCAGCGAGAGCACCAGGAAGCGGGCGTAGTCCTCGGAGGCGTTGAGGATGGCGGTCGGGTTGAAATCGCGCATCGCCTCGGCCACTTCGGTGGTCTTGGCGCGCGCCAACACGGGCAGGTTGGGGCGGAGCAGCCGGCAGGTCATCACCACCTGGAGGTTCACCCGCTCGTCCCCGGTCAGCGCCAGCACCGCCTCGCAGAGCGGATTGTCCAGACCGGCCACGCCGAGCATGGACGGTTCGCGCGCGTCGGCGGCGTAACTGGGCACGTCGGAGTTCAGCAGGTCGGTCGCGATCCGCTCGATCGACTCGCTGTTGCGGTCCACCACGACCACTCGGCGGCCCCGCGCGTCGAGCGCTCGGACAACGTTGCGCCCGATGTAGCCGTAGCCCAGCGCCAGCATGAAGGGCTCGTGCAAACGCGAGACAGCGCGCCGGAACGCGGCGCCGCGACGGGCCGAGATGAACGCGCTGTCACCGGCCAGCACGGACACCCGGTAGAGGGTGTAGGTCCAGGTGATGACGCCGAGGAAGATGCAGAAGATCACCCAGACGCGTTGCGCCGCGGAGAAGGTGTAGGGGATCTCGCCCAGGCCGATGGTCGAGGCGGTGAAGGTCATGAAGTAGAAGGCCTGGAAGACCGTCAGCCGGGGCTCGCCGCTCGGCGCGGGCATCACGCTCAATCCGAGCGTGCCGACACACATCGCGACGATGACCACCAGCAGCGGGGCTCGGATCTTGCGCAGCACGATGAAGATCGCCGCGAGTTGCGGGAGTTCCCGAGGCACCTCGACATGGCCCATGCGCAGCCGGGTGGACCGGGGCGGGGGAGCGGCGCTGCGCCGTCGGCGGCGACGGCGCAGGGTTGGGCGAGCCGATCGGGGCGTGGACACCGCGGGTTCCGTCAGCGCCGGCGGAAGGTCGAGGTCTCGACCACCAGCAGCACGACCGAGACGATGTTGGCCAGCAGCGCCCCGCCGGAAAAGGAGACGATCATTGCGGTGGTGTGCGCGCTGGGAACCTTGCCATCCACGTTGTTGAGCGTGTAGTAGACCGTGGAGACGAGCAGTTGGATCACGGCCACCAAGCTCGTGGCCAAATGGACCGCGCCGAGCTGCGTGCGATCTCCCAGCTTGAGCACCAAAGCGCACGCATTGACTACAAGAGCCGCATACAACGCGATCAAGCTGTGCATTGACGGGTCGGACATATCACCTAAGAAGAAGCCAAAGTTAAGTGTTGCGGCAAAAAGGACAAAAAAGCCGAAGAAGACTTTCTCAAGACTCACCAGGCAACCCTAGCGCGGGCCGGCCCCGGTTCTTCCGTCGCCGCCGCGCGGGTCGCGCGCGGCGACCGCGCGACTGCGACGAGGCCTTGGCGGAAACCCAACGGGGTAGGGTATCTGGCCGTTACTGGGCAGTAGTAGACTCCCCGCATACGAATTGAGTCGGCCCTCGATTCGAGTGCTTCGCTCAGGTCGCGACGAGGCCGACGGACGATGGCTTAGGGGGCCGGTATGAGACGTCTTGTGATTCTCGGAGGCGGGACGGCCGGGACGGCAGTGGCCAACCGGTTGCGCTCGGCGATTCCTGAGGCAGATCTGCGCATCACGGTCATTGACCAAGATGACGAGCACCACTACCAGCCGGGCTATCTCTTCCGGGCGGTGGGCACGTACTCGTCGTCGCAGATCGTGCGCTCGCGGCATCGGCTTTTCGCCTCAGGGATCGAGCTTGTGCTCACCGCGATCGACAAGGTCGAGCCAAAACGCAAGCGGGTGGTGCTGACGGACGGACGGGCGGTGCCCTACGACCTGCTCATCATCGCCACCGGGGTCACGCCGAGACCGGACCAAACCCCCGGCATGGACGGCCCCGAGTACGGGGTGTCGATCCATCAGTTCTACACGCTGGACGGGGCGGAGAAGCTGCACGAGGCGTTGCGGCATTTCCGTGGCGGCAAGATGGTGGTGCACCTGACCGATCTGCCGATCAAGTGCCCGGTGGCGCCGCTGGAGATGACGTTCTTGCTCGACGCGTGGCTGACCGGGCACGGGATACGCGAAGAGACGACCATCACCTATGTCACGCCGCTGGACGGGGCGTTCACCAAGCCGGTGGCCTCACGCGAGCTGGGCAACATGTTCCTCGAGCGGGGCATCGA
>WQZC01000013.1 GCA_009780925.1 Actinomycetes bacterium
GGCCTGGCGGGCGGCCACATCCTCGCGGACTCCGGCGAGGAGACTATCGAGGACATTTGCCACTTATGCGCCTCCTCACGCTCGCCCCCATCGCCCGATTGCCCGATCATTCGATGTTAACGGCTCAAAGTTCCGTCGACGCCGTCGGGTCTTGCGGCCGGTCCGTCGCGGCCCGTCGGCCCGCGTCAAGCGACCCTCGCGGTGGCCGCATCACCAACCTGGGTTCCGGGCCACGGGAAGTCCGCCGGCCGTGAAACAACTCCGCGCCCCGGTGTGGCAGGCGACGCCCGTTTGATCCACCCGGACCAGCAGCGCGTCGCCGTCACAGTCCACCGCCACCGACTTGACGCGCTGGACGTTGCCCGAGGTCGCGCCCTTCACCCAGTACTCCTGCCGCGAGCGGGACCAGAAAGTGGCCCGGGCCGTGGCCAGCGTGCGGCGCAGCGCCTCGTCGTCCATCCAGGCGAGCATCAACACCTCGCCGGTGTCGTATTGCTGAACCACCGCGGCCACCAGGCCGGCGGCGTCGCGCTTGAGCCGGGCCGCCACCGCCGGATCGAGGCCGGCCACCGCCACGGGATCGACCCCGGTGGCCACCGCCGGACCGAGGCCCGCCGCCGCCACGGGTTCGGCTCCAGCCGCCGTCGTCGAATCCCGCCCGCCCGCCGGCAGCCGCTCAGGCGGCAGCCGCTCAGGCGGCAGCCGCTCGGCCACCTGCCGCTCAGCCATCGCGACGCCGATCGTCGAGCAGGGGTTGGCGAGGATCCCATCGGGACCCGTCCCGGGCGTCCGCGCGGCGCCGGGCGATCCCGGACAGCGCCTCCAAGACAACCCGGTTGGCCAGGAATGAGGTGATCTCGGCGTGATCGTACGGCGGCGCGACCTCAACCACATCCATGCCCACCACCGGCAGCTCGTAGCCGACCCGGCGCACCGCGTCGAGCAGTTCGCGCGAGGTGAACCCGCCGGGCTCGGGGGTTCCCGTTCCGGGCGCGAACGCCGGATCACAGGCGTCGATGTCCACCGACAAGAACACCCCGTCGCAGCCGTCGGCGGCGATCGCCAAGGCCTCCCCCAGGCACTCGTCCAGCCCGCGCGCGCCAATCTCGGTCATCTCATAGGCCCGGATGCCGTGGCGCGCCATCCACTCCAAGGTGTCCGGCGGCGGCCCGTAGCCGCGCAACCCGAGCTGAACGAACCGGTCGCCGCGCGCCGCGCCGGACTCGATCAGCCGGCGCATCGGCTGACCGTGCCCGATCAACGACCCGAACTCGACGTCTCCGGTGTCGGCGTGGGCGTCGAAATGAACCACCGCGACCCGGCCCTGGCCATAGTGCTGGGCCACCCCGGCGATGTCGGGCCAGGCGATGGTGTGGTCGCCGCCGAGGATCACCGGAACCACGCCGGCGGCGGCGAGGGCATGCACCGCGTGTCGCAGGTCATGCACCATCCGCTCGGCGTCGCCGGAGAACGCCTCCACATCGCCGGCGTCGAAGACCGCCAGGTCGCGCAGCGCGTCCACCCGCAGCGCCAGCGACGGGCGTGCGCCGCCGGCGCGCGAGTAGCTGGCCTGGCGGATGTGCTGCGGGCCGAAGCGGGTGCCGGCCCGATACGAGGTGCCGCCATCGAACGGCGCGCCCAGCACCACCACGTCCGCGCCGGCGAAGGTGCCCGGGTCGGCCCAGTCGCAGCGCGGCACCTCGTGGAAGGTGATGTCCGGGCCGAACTGGGTGCCGTACCTCGCCATGTTCCCGATCCTCTCCGGGGCCGATGCCCACCAAGCCAAGCTGTCCAGTCACTGCCCGGTTGGCGCGCGCCCCATCCCGAGCCGGTTGAGCATACGCAACAAAACCCAGTGTGCCGCAACCGACGCGGTCAGTTCACATCCACTCGTCGGAGCGAACGTGTTCGAAGATCAGGTTGGTCTCGGTGAGCGCCACATCGGGGTTGCCGGACAGGTAGACCACGACGAAATCCCGCAGCGCCTCGGTGCTCGCGGCGGCCACATGCACCAGGAAGTCGTCCGCGCCGGCCAGGAAGTACAAATTGCGCACCTCGGGCAGCCGGGCGATGCGAGCGGCGAAACCGCTGATCCGCCCCCGCGCCTGCGCCTGCAACCGGACCGCGATCATCGCCTGGATGGGCCGTCCCAGCGCCACCTGGTCGACATCGGCGTGGTAGCCGCGGATCACGCCTCGCTCGCGCAGCGCGCGCACCCGCCCCAAGCAGGTCGACGCGGCGACCCCGACCCGCTCGGCCAGCGCGTTGTTGGCCAATCGGCCATCGGCGGCCAGTTCCCGCAGGATGCGCCGATCGATGTCGTCAACCGCCGGCGGCGCTCCGCCGGACGCCGGGCCGCGCGGCGCCGCGGCGGCGCGCGGCCGGGCGGCGAACGGCTTGGCGGCGAACGGCTCGGCGGCGGCTCGGGCCGGGCCGCGCGGCTCACCGGAGCCCTCGCGCGCGAACTGAACATCCTTCGGCAACCGACCCGGCACGGCGCCTCGCGACGAATCATTCACTGACACCGCGCCAATCTATCGAATCATGGTCTAGGCTGTGGCGCGTCACGCTCGATTAGTTCACTATCTATTCGAAACAACCCCTCCCCAACGACTTTGGAGGCAGCACATGAAGGTTGGCATCCCCCGCGAGGTGAAGAACCGGGAGTACCGGGTCGCGATCACCCCGGCTGGAGTCCACGAGCTGAGCCGGCACGGGCACGAGGTGTTCGTGGAGCACGACGCGGGAGTCGGGTCGGCGTTCCCCGACAGCGAGTTCGTCGCGGCCGGCGCGCGGATCCTGGCCACCGCCGACGAGGTGTGGGACACCGGCGAGCTGATCTTGAAGGTCAAGGAGCCGATCGCTTCGGAGTACCACCGGATGCGCGCCGGGCAGACCTTGTTCACCTATCTGCACCTGGCCGCCGACAAGGCTTGCACCGACGCGCTGCTCGCCTCCGGGACCACCTCCATCGCCTACGAGACGGTCCAGCTGGAGGACGGGTCGCTGCCGCTGCTCGCCCCGATGTCCGAGGTCGCGGGCCGGCTGTCCACCCAGGTCGGCGCCTTCCACCTGATGCGCCAGGGCGGCGGCCGCGGCGTGCTGCTCGGCGGGGTCACCGGGGTCCGCCCGGCCAGCGTGGTCATCATCGGCGCCGGGGTGTCCGGGCAGAACGCCGCCACCATCGCGGTCGGCATGCAGGCCGACGTCACGGTGCTGGACACCAACGTCGCCCGGCTGCGCCAAGTCGACGCGATCTACCAGGGCCGGCTGCGCACCGTCACCTCCAACGCCTACTCCCTCGACCAGGCCGTCGCCGCCGCTGACCTGGTCATCGGCGCGGTGCTGGTCCCCGGCGCGAAGGCCCCCACCCTGGTCTCCAACGAGCTCGTCTCCCGGATGCGGCCCGGCGCGGTGCTGGTGGACATCGCCATCGACCAGGGCGGCTGCTTCGCCGATTCCCACCCCACCACCCACGACGACCCCACCTACCCGGTGCACGACGCCGTGTTCTACTGCGTCGCCAACATGCCCGGCGCGGTCCCCAACACCTCCACCCACGCGCTGACCAACGTCACCCTCCCCTACGCGGTCGCCCTGGCCGATCACGGCTGGCAGGAGGCGCTGCGCGCCGACCCCGCTCTCGCCCTCGGCTTGAACACCCACGCCGGAACCCTCACCAACATCCCGGTGGGCGAAGCCCACGGCTACCAAGCCGTGGAGCCAGCCGCCGTGCTCGCCTGAGGCTGCCGCCGCTTTGGTCAAGTCGCGCTCTCGGCAGTTTTTCGATCGAAAGCGCGACTTGATCGAAGCGCCACCAGCGGTTCCGCGCGCTCGCGGGCGGCTGGTGGGATGCTAGGCCGATGAGCCGAACCGAGCTGACCCGCGCGAAACACAAAGAGCGCACCGATCGCGCCATCCTCGATGAGCTCCTGGACAGCGTGCGCATCGGCTATTTCGGGCTCATCGCCCCAGCCGGGCATCCGGTCGTCATTCCGGCGACCATCGTCCGCGACGGCGACCGGATCCTCACCCACGGATCAACGGGATCCACGTGGCGGCGCCAGCTCGCCGCCGGGTCGCCCACCTGCCTGACCGTCGCCACCATGGACGCGGTGGTGGTGGCCCGCACGGCGTATGAGTCGTCCGTGCACTATCGCAGCGCGGTGCTCTTCGGCGCCTGCCGACAGGCCGAGGACAAAGCGCATGCCTTGGACCTGATCGTGGACGGCGTCATCCCTGGGCGCTCGGCCGAGGTGCGCCCGCACACCGGCAAGGAACTCGCCGCCACTGAGGTGCTGGAAATGCCGATCGCGGAATGGTCGCTCAAGGTGTCCGACGGCTGGCCAGCAGACGCGCCCGAGGACATCGCCGGACCCGCCTGGGCCGGGGTCGTGCCGCTGCTCTCCAGCCACGGCGAGCCCCTCCCAGCTCCAGACCTGCGCGCCGGCATCCCCCTGCCGCCATCGGTGCGCCGACTCGCGCGAACGTTGTCCGCGCCACCATGCTGAGCAATCGCCAAGCCGCACGGCCAACACTACCTTCACAACTGTCGTATCACAACAGTCCTGGCGTATGGGTGCCAACTCACGCAAACAGTGCGTCACGGGCGGGGGTAGCATAAGCTGCGAGCTCGCAGACACCAGGGACGCGCTAGGAGAACGCCATGGCGGACGTCACGCAAATGACTGCGGGCACCGCGTTGGCGGACCATCCGAAGCGCCGTCAACGAAGCGACGCCATCCGGAGCCGAGAGAAACTCCTCCGCGCGGTCGGCGAACTGCTTGACGAACGGTCAGACTTCAGCCTTATTGACGCCGCGACCGTCGCCGGTGTCTCAACCGCCACCGCCTACCGGCATTTCACCTCGCTTGATGACGCCATCGGCTCATACACCGCTGGCTTTCTCGCCGAGGTCCACAAGAAGATCGACCAAAAGGCCGCCCGGGGCCAACCGCCCAGCCTCCACGCGGTCTGTCAGATATGGGTTGAATCGGTCCTTTCCTGGGGCAAGGCGTTGGTTCGTCTGCGCAGTCGGCATGGGTATATGCAGAGGCTGCTCGAGGGCGATGACGACATTGTCCAGGAAACGCAGGTGGTCGAGGCGCAACTGCGACGTCTGCTGCAGTCAGAGGGTCTTGACGACGAACGTTTGTACTACGCGATAATGGTCTGGAACTCACTCGCCGACCCTCGTGAAGTAATTGATCAACATGAGACGTTGGGGTGGGACGTGAACACGATAACCCAACACCTGCACACCTCGGTGATGGCCGTGGCGAAAGAACTCGTGTGGGACGCGCACCTGACCGCCGCGCACACCGACACTCACGCGAATGAAAGCGAGAACAACATTCTCACCGGGTCATTCTCGCGCAAACCGCGCCGGTAGCGACATCACATCCTTGTCGGCTCCACGAAATCTCTGCGCCGCAAGCCGGCGTGAAACCAGGTGATCAGCGTGTAGATGTCATACACCGGCAGCTGGGTCTGGTCTTGGACGGCCCGCGCGAAAGGTCCCATGTTCGTGCACTCGAGCACTATCGCGCCAATGTTCTTGTGCTCTATAACCAGGGTTTTCGCGGCGCGCACCATATCCCGCCGCGCGGCGGCGATATCGAGTTCCGCCGCGCTCTCCGTCATCACGCGAGAGAATTCCGCGCCGGTCTCCAGGCCGACCACCGGCGTGTCCGACGGCGCGCCGACGGCGGTGAAATGCTCACTGGTGAGCCGCTGGGCGTTGAAGGTCAGCACGCCGACGCGCCGCCCAGCGGGCAGCAGCGCCTGCGCCAGCGGTATCTGCAACAACGAGGACGTGGCCACCGGCACACCGCACCGATCGGCGAGCTCTTGTTGGAACAACGACAAGAAGCCACAGCTGGTGGCCAGGCCATCGGCGCCGTCGCGCACGAGGTCTTTTCCGGCTTCGACGAAACGCTCAACGAGCGCGCGTGAGCTGTCATCAGGTCGAGCCGTGGTCACTGATTCCCCGGTCGCGCCGTGGACCACTCGGTACAGCACCGGGAACGGCCAGGTCATGGCGTGCCCGACATCACCTAGCACTCTGGGGAAACAAGTGTCCAGCATCAATATCCCGACGGCGGCGCCGTAGACGGTCCGGCCACCGATCGCCTTCGATTCGCTCATGGCTTCTCCTTTCTCGGTGCGCCCTCGGCTCGCTTGCTGGGCACTGGTCGGTATTGGTGGGTTCCGGCCGCGCGCGGCGCGCCCGGGATGGACTTGACGCGGCCAGTGGCTCCCGCGCTCGGTTCGAGGTCTTGCTGGCGCGCCGACCCGGCGCTCAGACCAGCCCTTGGACGATGATGAACGCGCCGCTCATCCCCGCCGCCGCCAAGGTGATCGCGCGCACCACTGTGGCGTTGATGCGGCGGACCAGGATCCGGCTGAGCCACAGGCCCACGCACATCGGCGCGAACAGCAGCCCGGCAAGCGCCAGGTCCTCGACGGTGATCCGCCCGGTGAGCGCCACGGCACCGAGGCTGACCGCCGCCCCCACCGCCTGCACGGCGGACACCGTGCCCCGGATCTCGGCGCCCGAGCGACGAACGAACAGCAGCGCGACGGGCGGCCCGCCCACGCCGGTCGTCGTGCCCATCAGCCCGGAGACCGTTCCGGCGGCCAGTTTCTGGATCCGCGTCACCGCGAAGTCCAGCCGGCCCAGGGGCACGGCGGCCACCGCCGCCAGCGTGCCGACTCCGAACAACACCTCGAGCAGGTGCGGCGCGAGCACTACCAGCAGGGCCACGCCGCCCGCTGTTCCGGCCAACCGGCCCAGCAGCAGCCAGCCGACCGTCACCGAGTCCACGTTCCCGCGCTCCTTGACCGCCAGCCACACCACGGCTGGAAGCCCAAGGATCAAGATGACCTGCGGCAGGTGCGACGAGGCGATGATCGCCAGAATCGGCAGCAACAACAAGCCCACGCCGTAGCCGGCCGTCCCTTGGATCACGCCGCCCACCGCAGCCGCCGCGGCGCACGCGAACAGCAGGTCTAGTGACGGCATGCCGTGATCGCGGGGCGCGGGCGGGCCCCAATCGTCGTGGCGGGGCCGCGCTTAGCGCGGGGTCGGTTGGCGCGGCCCATGGGCCGCGCCAACCGACCCCGCAGCGCATCACTCACGCTCGACGCTGTCTGCCGGCACCAGTTCGCCGACTCGGGTCGGGCGAAGCGGGCTGCGCGCGCGCTGGGCGGGGAACAGCTGTCGGCTGCGGTCGCGGCCGAGCTTGCGGACCGCGGACTCGCACACCCTGCCCTGACAGGTGCCCATGCAGGCGCGGGAGCGCTTCTTGACCCCTGGCACCGCGCTGGCCCAGTCGGACGCCTGCTCGGCCAGGTCCTGGTAACGGACCTCTTCGCACCGGCACACGACCAGGTCGTCGGCGACGGCTCCGGCTCTCGTGTCCGGTTCGGGCACCGGCACGACGGGCGCCTCGGCGCCCGCCCAGACCCGTTCCATCGCCTCGCGCCCGGCCGCTATCTCGGAGATGAAGTGGAATGGCAGCGCCGCGCGGGCGTCCACCACCTCCTGCAGCGCCGCGGCCAGTTCCGCCTCGATCCCGCCCGGGGGCCCCGCCCCGAGCGCGCGGGCCGCGCTGGCCGCCGCGACCCGGCCTTGGGCGATGGCCACCGGTGCGCCTTCGATCCCGGTGATGTTGCCCGCCAGGAACAGGCGATCGACGGGGGTCTCCATCCGGGCGTTGTGGATCGGCACCACCCCGCCCAGCGTTTCCAACTCGACGGTCGGGCAGCCGACGAGCCGGGCCGCGTCGGTCAGCGGGGACAACCCGCCGCAGATGCACACCGCGTCCACCGCGACCTCGCTGGGGCGGCCGCGCGCTCGACCGCGCGAGTCGACCCCGCGCAGCACCGCCGACTCGACCGCCGACTCGCCCCGGACTTCGACCAACGCCTTCCCGAAGCGCAGCGGCACGCCCCAGACCCGAAGCGGCAGCATTCCCGCCATCAGCGGCGCGATGGCCGCCACGAGCCGGTTGCGGCCGAACCAGCCGGCCCAGCGCAACAGCCTGCTGGGAGCGAGGCCGGCGGCCGACATCAGTGATCCGACCACGGCGCGCCGATTGGCCAGGGCGCCGGAGAAGACGTTCGGCGGCGGCAGCACCACCCCGACCACTTTGACCCCGGCATTGGCCAGCTCGCCGGTCACGGCCAAGGCGAGCGCGTCCAGTCCAGCGACCAGCACGCGCTCGCCGGGCGCGACCTTATGCACGGTGGTGAACGTTTGCGCCGCGCCGACGGTCATGACCCCGGGCAGGGTCCAGCCGGGAACCGGGAGCGCGTTCTCAATCGCCCCGGTGGCCACGATGAGGGCGTCGGCCTCGATGGTCTGCTCCGGCCCTGGCGCGACCTGGAGCTTCCACCCCGGCTCGATGTCCCACACCGACGTCCCGCACCTGATGACCGCGCCGGCGGCACGTGCCTTGCGCTCCAGTTCGGCGGCGACCGCCATGCCGTCCCAGACCTTGGTGTGGCCGTGCTGACGCACGTCATAGCGCTGGCCGAGCAGCCGGCCGCCCGGCCGGAAGTACTCGTCCAGCACAACCACCGACAGGCCCCACCCGGCGAGGCTGGCGGCAGCGTTCAGTCCCGCCGGCCCAGCGCCGACGATCGCGACATCGCACTTCATGGCTCGGACCGCACGATCATCCCGTCCTCAACTGGAGTAAGACACGTTCGCCGTCCGGCGACGCCATCAATGACCGCCACGCAATCGAAGCAGTGGCCGATCCCGCAATAGATACCGCGCTCGTGGCCGCTTCTGAGCTGGTGGCGAATCGACCGGATCCCGTTGGCGAGCAGGCACGCCGCGACGGGCTCGCCCTCCACCGCGGCCAACTTGGTGTCGTTGAACCAAATCGTCACTTGCTTGCGCGCCGTGTCACTGTCAAGTCGTCTCATGGGCTCGCTCAAACCTCTCTGGGTCGAATGGCGTCAGATCACGGCTGGCCTTCCCGTCGAGCACGAGCTCGGTCACCAGCTCACCGGTGATCGGCCCGAGGGCGATGCCGTCGCCCTCGTGCCCGGCGGCGATGTGGAGCCCACGGGGGCCGATCGCACCGATCAGCGGCCGCCCGTCCGGTGTGACCGGACGGAGCCCGGCGAAGCTGCGGATCACCCGGACGTCGGCGAGGCAGGGCACGATCCGCGCCGCGTTGACCGCGATCCGGCGCAGCACGGCGCTCGCGGTGGCGACATCGTCCGAGCCCATCTCCCGCGACGAGCCGATGAACATCGTGCCGCTGACGGTCTGATCGAGGGAGAACGAGACGCTCACCCCGCCCCCGCCCGCGGCCGGACGCTGCCCGCCATGCGCATGCTTGTCGAACAGGTAACTCGGGCTGACCATCGCGGTGTTGACGAACGGCCGGCACACCTCGGTCACCACGATGTGCCCTTTTCGGGGCTTGATCGGAACCGTCCGCCCCAGCGGCGCGAGCAGCTCCGGCGTCCACACCCCGCCGGCCAGCACCACGTTCGGCGCCGCCAGCAGGTCTCCGCCGACTCGCACGCCCGCAGCCGCGCCGTCGGTGACGACGACCTCGCGTACCGGGTCGCCGAACCGGTACTTCACGCCGAGCCGTTTCGCCGCGCGCGCGAGCGCGAAGCACATCAGCAGCGGGTTGAGGGTCACATCGCTCGGGCAGTACGCGCCGGCGACGATGTGCTCGGCGACCTCGGGTTGGAGGTCGGCGACCGCTTGATGGTCGAGCAACCGGATCTCCACGCCCGCCGCCCGAGTGGCCTCGATGCCGGGCCGCATCCGTTCGACCTGGTCCTCGGACTCCATGAGGATCAGCGAGCCGTGGCGTTCGTACTCGACATCCTCGCCGAGTTCCTCGATCAGCCCGGGATACCTGGCCGACGCCTCCAGGCCGATGTCCAGCATCGGCCCGGGCTCCTTGGACTGGAGCATCACATTGCCGTCGCAGGCGCCGCTGGTGCCAGCCGCGACATCGAACCGGTCCACCACCGTCACCGACGCGCCGGCCTTGGCGAGGTAGTAGGCCGCGGACAATCCGACTATGCCGGCGCCCACGACAACGACATCATCAGTAGCCATGGGCCACCCCTAAACGGCTGCCCGGAGACCACTTGGCCGCGGAGGTCACGCCAGTGCCCCGGCCTCGCGCAGCGCGGTCCGCACCATCTCGCGCTTGTCCTCGGTCAGCCCGACCAAGGGCAGCCGGACCTCGGCTGATCCCAAGCCCATCAGGCTCAGCGCGTACTTCAACGGAACCGGGTTGGAGTCGCAGTACAGCGCGTGGACCAGCGGCATCAGGTCCAGGTGCGCCTTGGTCGCGGCGTGCGCGTCGCCCTCGTCCCAGTAGGTGTGCAGCTGGGCCATCGCGCCGGGCAGGATGTTGCCCGCCACGCTGTAGATGCAATCCGCGCCGTAGGCCATGAACGCCAAACCGGTGGGCTCGTCCCCGGACACGAGCAGGAACTCGCCCTTGGGCAGCCGCTCCCGCAGCTGGATGAACCGCCGCACGTCGGGGTTGGACTCTTTGAGGCCGATGATGTTCGGCAGCTCGGCCAGCCGGGCGACCGTGTCCACCGCGATGTCCACGATGCACCGTCCGGGGTTGTTGTAGACGATCACCGGGCAGGGCGAGGCCTGGCTCACCGCGGTGAAATGCTCGATGAGGCCGCGCTGATTTGGCTTGGTGTAGTACGGCGCCACCACCAGCACCGCGTCCGCGCCCGCGTCCGCCGCGTGCCGCACATGCGCCACCGTCTGCTCGGTGGACGCGGCGCCGGCGCCGACCACCAGCGGCACCCGGCCGGCGGTGAACTCGACCGCGATCTCGGTCAGCCGGTGGTGCTCGGCCAATGTGAGCGTCGCCGCCTCGCCGGTGCTGCCGAGCACCAGCAGACCCGCCGACCCGCCGTCGATGTTCCAATCGATCAGCCGGTGGAACGCCTCCTCATCAACCTTGCCATCTTTGAAGGGGGTCGACAATGCGACCTGTGAGCCCTTGAGCATCCGAATCTCCTATCACGTGTGATGTAGCTGGCTGTGCTGTCAATGTGCAGAAAATGTGGCTTCTGCCACACGTCTCGTGCGATGCGCCCGTGCCGGTCACCACCCCAAGTACCGCTCGACGACGGAATCGGCGACGTTGCCGGCCAGGGCGTCGGTGAGCGACTCGCGAATGATCTCGACCGCGTCGTCCACCTCGCCGTCAGTGATCACCAGCGGCGGCTCGATCCGCAGCACCGACCCGGCCAGCGAGGTCAGGTAGCACCCGCGCCGCAGGCAGCCCCACACCGTCTTGGCCGCCAGCAGCTGGTCCGGCTCCCTGCTGTGGCGGTCACGCACCAAGTCGACCCCGATCATCAGCCCGACGCCGCGCACATCCCCGACGCGATCGAACTGTTGGCTCAGCTCGGCGAACCGGGCCATGAACCGCTCACCGCGCGCCCGCGCCCGCTCGACCAACCCATCGGCGCGCAGCACCTCCAACACCGCCAACGCCCCGGCCACCGACACCGGGCTGGCAGCAGTGGAGAACACATGCGCCGGCGACACCCAAGCGGCCATCACCTCGGCCGACGCCACCACCGCCGACACCGGCATCCCGCCGCCCAACGCCTTGCCGAGCACCATGATGTCCGGCACAGCGCCAAGACCCTCACTGGCGAACATCGCCCCAGTGCGGCCCATCCCGGTCTGCACCTCATCAAAGACCAACAACGCGCCAGTCTGGTCACAGATCTCCCGCAAACCCGCCAAAAACCCCTCCGGCGGCACCAGGATCCCCGAATCCCCCTGAACCGGCTCGACCACAATCCCCGCCAACTCCGCCGGCTCGATCTCGTGCTCGAGCATCCGCCGGATCTCCCCCAGGCACCACTGCCCGGTCCGGACCGGATCCTCACCGATCGGCGAGCGGTAGGAGTCCGGGAACGGGGCGCGCGCGATGTCGGGAACAGCCGGCCCGAAACCGCGCCGCATCTTCGGGGTCAGCCCCGACGCGGACAACGCGCCGTAGGTGCACCCGTGATACGCGCGCTCGAAAGCGATCACCGTGGGACGACCCGTCGCCGCGCGCGCCAGCTTGATCGCGCCGTCGTTGGCGTCGCTGCCGGACAGCCCGAAGGCGACCTGGCGGGGACCGTCGCCGGGAACCAGGCCCACCAACGCCTCAGCCAACGTCACCATCGACTCATGGGTCACATAAGCGCTGTTGCAGTGGATCAGCCGCGCCGCCTGCTCGCTGACCGCGCCGACCACCCGCGGGTCGCCGTAGCCGACATTCATCACTCCCGCCATCGCGTGCAGATCCAGGTATTCATCCCCAGCCGCGTTCCAGAAGTGGCAACCCTTCCCCCCGGTGATGTCCACCGGGGGGAACCGCAACCGGATGCTCGGCGACACCACCGCGTCCGCCCGCCGCGCCAGCGCCTCACCGGCCAGCGCGGACCGCTCACCACTCATTCGCCCACACCCCCCGACACACCCAGCCGCGACGCGCGCTCCCACGCCTCCCAATCACCATCGCTGATCCGACCGTCCTCAGTCAGGAACGCCCGCTCGCCCGCGGTGAACTCCCGCCCAACCGCCCGCCGCGACCCACGCAGATACGACATGCGCAAATCCCGCAAATCGACCTCCGAGACCCCGATGTCATCGATCGCCAGCGGCAGCGCGATCACCTGCCCTGGGATTTCCTGATCGGATTTTCCGGTGACGACGCGCACCCCCATTTCCTCGGCGAACGCGAGCTGCGCCCACGGCGTCTTGCCGGCCCCGGTGTACTCAGTCTCCGAAACGACGATGGACGCGTCCGCCGGCAATTGCTGCGCGATTATCAGGGCAGCGGCCAGGGAGGTGTTGCCGGCGGGCCCGCGCTCAATTCCCTCGAGCTGCGCCAACAGCTCTGTGGCATAGAACACCGCGCCCTGGGTGACCGTGACGAAACGATCGAGATAGCGCAGCGGGCGCGCCGCGTTCCTGGGCACGTCGGACCGATCGGGCCAGGTGGTGAACGGCATGGAGAATCCGGTGTGGCCGGTGGTGAACGACTTCCGGTTGAAATCATGGTCGGACGCCATGTGCAGGCCCTGCAGATTGACGCTGACCGCTATCAATTCCGTGTCCGTCGCGCCCTCGGCGCGCATGCCGCGCCCGATCCCAGTGCACATCCCGCCGCCGGCGTGGGTGGCCAGGATCGCCGCCGGCTCCTTCCCGGTCCGCGCGCGCACGTCGCGCACAATTTCCCGGCCCAGGGTCTGGATGCCCTGCACGCTGAACGGGGTGTAAAGGGAGGCGTTGAAGTAACCGGTCTCCTCCAGCGTCGACAGGAGCAGATAGAAGAGCTCCGGGCCGACGGTCGTCTGGATGACTTCCGCGCCCAACGCCTCGCATTTGCGGGTCTTCTCCAGAATCTCGGGCTGGCCGCGCCACTGGCTGTCGAACGCCTCTTGGATGACGATCGCGCGCAGCCCGCGAATCGCCGCCTGGCTGGCCACGGCGGCCCCGTAGTTGCCACTCGTCGCGGCGATCAAGCCGGCATATCCGGCCGCCGCCGCGCGATGCGCGGAAATGGACGCCCGACGGTCCTTGAAACTGCCGGAGGGGTTGGCCGCCTCGTCTTTCAGAAAGATTCGCGCGCCTTGGCCCGCTGGCGCCGCTGACCGCACGAACTCGGAAATGTTGCGCAGCTCCAGCATTGGGGTCCGCCCGACGGAAACCTCGGATTGCACCGACTCCACCGCTTCGTCGCTGTAGCCAGTGGCCGCCATCATGGCCTCATAGTCGAGCACCAGCGGACCGTCGGAATACTTGGCGTAGTCAATGCC
This sequence comes from Actinomycetes bacterium, assembly GCA_009780925.1. Classification (GTDB taxonomy): domain Bacteria; phylum Actinomycetota; class Actinomycetes; order Mycobacteriales; family Jatrophihabitantaceae; genus WQZC01. Next base: position 13,843 of record WQZC01000013.1, read on the forward strand.
GGTTGCCTTGAGCAGTATCTCCGAATTGCGCGACATAATCGCGTCATAGGCTTTGCTAGACATTTCCCCTCCTCGCCCGAGCGATGGCGTCGCGCATCTGGATCCAGGCGCTGTTCGGCAGGCCGAAACTGTGGTGGTACCCCGGGCGCGTCGTCGTCACGGCGCCGCGCAGCACCCGGTTGGCCAGGGTTTCCACCATTCCCGGCGCGCCTGGCTCAGCCGGGCCGACGCTCAGGCCGCGCGCGCGCGCGACATATGGGCAGGCGGCGGTGTCGGCGGGGAGCCGGTCGGCTCGCTCGTCGGCGCCCAGCACGACCCACTCGATCTCGATCCATTCGCGCTCCGGCGCCGGTGTCGCGGGCGCGGCATTCGCTGTCATGGGTTCTTGCCTCTCATCTATTGGGGTCCGGGGCGGAAGCGGCGGGGAACCCGGCGCCCGACGCGGGTGACGATCTCGTACGGGATGGTGTCCAGCGCGTCCGCCCACTGCTGCGCGGTCGGCTCACCGTCATCCCCGGGACCGAACAACACCACCTCGTCCCCAGTCCTGACCACCGCGGCCGCGCCCAGGTCGACCACGAACTGATCCATGCACACGGTGCCCGCGATCCAGTGCCGCGAGCTCGCGCGCCCGCCTCGAACCAACACCTCGGCGCGGTTTGTCGCCGCCCGAGGCACCCCGTCGGCGTAGCCCAGCGGCACCACCGCGAGTTGGGTCGGCGCGGCGGTCAGGTAGCGATGCCCATACGACACACCGGTGCCCGCAGGGACCGCCTTGACCAGGGACACCCGGGCGGACAGCGTCATCGCCGGGCGCAGCCCAAACGTTTCCGGCGCGCGCAACGCCGGTCCCGGGGACAGCCCGTACAGCGCGATGCCGCACCGCACCAGGTCGAACCGGGCTGCGGGCAGGCCCAGGGTGGCCCCTGAGTTGGCCAGATGACGGACCTCCGGGCGGGCCCCGAGCCGCTCCGCAGTGGCCAAGGCTGACTCGAAGACGGCGAGCTGCCCGGTGGTCACCGGGTGCGCCGCGTCCTCCCCGAACGCCAGATGCGACCAGATCCCTGTGACCCACAGCGCTCCAGACGACTGGGCCGCAACCGCCCGGGTCACGAGCGTTGGCCACTCCGCCGGCGGGCACCCGCCCCGGCCCAGGCCGGTGTCGACCTCCAGATGCACCCTCGCGGGCGCCCCGGCGCGTTGGGCGGCGCGGGCGATCTCGTCCAGCCGCGGCACGCTGCTGGCGGTCACATCCACATCCGCGCGCAACAAGGCGTCGAGGTCCTCGTCGGGCACCGGCACCAGGCACAGGGTTCGCGCCCCGATCCCGGCCGCGCGCAACGACAACGCCTCAGTCCCGTAGGCGACCGCGAGCCAGCTGGCCCCGCCGGCCAGCGCCGCGCGCGCGCTGGCCACCAGGCCGTGGCCATAGCCGTCGGCCTTGACCACCGCCATCAGCGCGGCCGGAGCCGCGATCTCGGCCAGCCGCGCGGCATTGGACGCGATCGCGGCGAGGTCCACGCACGCCCAGGCGCGTGGATCGCACCGCTCGTCCGCGACGGACCGGCCGCCGGCGGGGCTAGCCCCGCCGGCGGCCTCCGTCGCGCTCGAGCGGAGGCGGTCGCTGGCGGTCATCGGTCGCGTCGCCATCAGAGCACCTTGGACAGGAACTCCCGTGTCCGCGCCTGCCGTGGATTCGCCAGGACCTCCCGCGGGTTGCCTTCCTCCTGGATCGCGCCGTTGTCCATGAAGATCAGCGCGGTGCCCACTTCCCGAGCGAATCCCATCTCATGGGTCACCACGACCATCGTCATGCCGGTCTCGGCGAGGTTCTTCATCACTTCAAGAACCTCGCCCACCAGTTCGGGGTCAAGCGCCGACGTCGGCTCGTCGAACAGCATCAGCTTGGGCCGCATCGCCAGGCAGCGAGCAATCGCGACCCGCTGCTGCTGGCCGCCCGAAAGCTGGTACGGGTACTGGTTGCCGACGTTCGCCAGACCGACTTGCGCGAGCAAGTCGCGAGCCCGCTGCTGCGCGTCCGCCTTGCGCTCGCGCCGGACGTGGATCGGGCCGGCGGCGACGTTTTCCAGCGCGGTCAGGTGCTGGAAGAGGTTGAAGTGCTGGAACACCACGCCAACCTCCGCGCGCTGCCGGGACAGCGCGCGTCCCTTCATCTTCCGCAGCGACCCGCCGACCGCGCGGTGGCCGAGCAGCTCGTCGTCGAGATAAACCCCACCGGCGTCCGCGGATTCCAGCAACGCGATGCAGCGAAGCAGCGTGCTCTTGCCGGACCCAGAGGGACCGATGACGCACAGCACCTCCCCGGAGGTCACGCGCAGACTCACGTCATCGACCGCGACCGTGTGCCCGAAGGTCTTGGTTATGTTTCTGACATCAAGTTCGGGCATTTCACGCACCTATCTCGCAAGACGCCGCTGGCGGCGGCTCGGGCAAGTTGTCGCGCCGCTCCCCTGGGGCGGCGCCGCGACCCGGGGCCACTTCAGGCCGCCTTTCGCGTCAACCCGACGAAACGAGCGATCGTCCTGGGCTTCTTGATCGACTTCTTCGTCGACCGGCCGAAGTGCTGCTCAAGATAGTGCTGGCCCACCGACAGCAGCGAACTGACGATCAGATACCAAAGGCTCGCCACGATGAGCAGCGGGATGGTCTGGTAGTTGCGGCCGTAGATGAGTTCGACGGAGTACAGCAGATCGGGAAGCGCGACCACGCTCACCAGCGATGTCGTCTTCAACATGTTGATGACTTCGTTGCCAGTCGCCGGCAGAATCGCCTTCATGGCCTGCGGCAGGATGATTCGGAAGAACGACTGCAGGCCGGTCATGCCGAGTGATTCGGCGGCTTCCGCCTGACCGGGATCGACCGAGATGATGCCGCCGCGGAAGATCTCCGCCATGTAGGCGCTCTCGTTCAGCGTCAGCCCGAGCAATGCCGCGCCAAACGCGCTGATCACCCGGTTCGTCGGCGAGGAGAAGAAGTCCGGGCCGAACGGAATGCCGAACGACATCCGTGGGATCAGCCATGACAGGTTGTACCAGAAGACGATTTGGACCAGCGGCGGCACGCTGCGGGCGACCCACAGATAGGTCCAGCTGAGGGTCTGCAGGATCGGGCTGCGCGACAGCCGCATGGACGCGAGCAACAACCCGACCACGACCGCCAAGAACATCGCCAAGACGGTCAACCAGATGGTCATCGCCAGGCCCTTGAGCACATCCCCGCTGACGAAATAGTGCCAGATGACCGACCAGTCCAGGTTCGGGCTGGTGACCAACAGATGCACAAACATGGCGCCCAGGACCAGGAGCACCACTATCGACACGAGCGAACCGAGCGGGATGGCGCGATGCCTCGGCAACAAGTGCTCGGTCCGATCGCCGCCACCGCTGTAGTAAGGCGGCGGCGCCCCCGGGATCATGGGTGGTGCTGGGTTCTGCGCACCGTCACGGTGCGCAGAACCCAGCGAGCCACTCCGCTGCTTCATGACTGGGCCGTCCCGGCGCTCGAGACCCTCGCCTGCGGCCGGCCGACTTGGACATCACGCATAGTGTTGACCGAACCTTCTACCGTCGGACCTCGGACTGCTCGACCATCGCTTGTTCGACGTCCCACTTCTTCATGATCTGTCCGTAGGTGCCGTTCTCAATCAGCTTGTTGATCGCGTCAGCGACGGGCTGCACAAGTGGGCTGTTCTTGGGGAACGCGGCCCCGGCCGGCTTCGGGTTGTACTCATATGGCTGAAGCGTCAGCGCGCCGTTCGACTGGGTCACGACCTGCATCAAGCCGATAACCGTCTCGCTGAACGCGTCGACCCGGCCATTGGTCACCGCGAGCACACCGGTCGGCGTGTCCGGGTAGGTGGTGATGCCAACGGCCTTCTTGCCCTTGGCGACGCACTCGTCGGCCGAGAGCTGCTGCAGCGTGGTCTCCTCATTCGTGCCGGCGGCCACACCAACGGTGATGCCGCAGACATCGTCGGCAGTCGCGATCGTCATGTTGTTGCTGATCTTGGTCACGAAGCCGGTGAGCGAGTTGTGGAAGACGACCACATCGATGGTCTTCAGGCGCTCGTCGGTCGGGTTGACCGAGGAGAACGTCGCGGCGAACCGGCCGTCCTGGATTCCTGGGATCAGAATCGAGAAGGCGCCCGGCACCAGGTTGAACTTGAGCCCGAGGGTGTCGGCCACGGCGTTGGCGATCTCGACGTCGAAGCCGACCAGCTTGCCGTTCTCCACGTAGTTCTCTGGCGGGTAGTTGTTGTAGGTGCCGATGTCGAGGGTCTTGTTGCGGAGGTCCTCGGGGACCTGGGCGGCGAGGTCCGCGTCGTAGAGCGGTGAGGTCCCGCCGGTGCTCTGCGCGCCAGCCTGGGTCGTCGAGCTCGGGCTCTTTCCGCTCGAGCTGCAGGCGGTCGCCGCGCCCAGGCTGACCAGCAGCAGGGCGGCGGCGGCTACGAGAGAGCTGATCTTGCGTGCGCGGAAGCGCTGGGTCATGTTCCTGTGCCTTTCACGCGGTTCTGACGGTGAGGTACGACTCGTGCGAGGTTCTCGGCGGGGACGCCGGTGGTGACTGCCACGGTCGTTTGGACATGAGGTGATCGGTCGACCCGCCGTCTCGCGACGACTGATCAACGATCTTACTGACTACTGGTTCTCACCTAGGTGTCGCCAAGCATGGCATCTCGCGGTCGATCTGTCAAGGGTCGAGTGAAGGACTCGTTTGGACTACGGGCTGTCACACTGACGACACTTATAATACCAACCCATGCCTGGCGTCGCCATTGACAAGATTCTCCTTGTTCCACCGCATCAAACCCTGCGGCGAGCCGGCCACGACAGTGGGCCGCTGGAGGGTGTCAGGAGAGGCCCGGGTCGACGATCGCTCGCCTGGATCCTCGTCGCCCGCGTCACGGATGGCCGTGAACCGTGATCTGATTCGCAGATACTCTCTTGACCCACCGGCTCCGCGCGCCGCCGCGACACACCCGTGGCGGCAGCATCAGCCACGCGGCGGCGCCCCCAGACGCCGGCGCGGACCGCGCGCGGCGATCGACGTGTGTCAAGATTTCAGGTGTCGCGCCACACGCTCCCCTGGGTCACCGTGACGGAAGGCAAAGGCACTGATGCCCGCTCACCCCAAGCGAGTCCGGACCGCCCCGCGCCAAACAACAGCAGCATCTGAAGCAACGGATCGGCGTGCCCCATGACCAATGGGCCACCGTCGGAATCGCCCCTGGCGCGCATGGCGGACGCTAAGCTGACCGCCGCTGAACAACGCCTGGCCGATGTGGTCGCGCGCCGGTATCCCGAGGCGGCGCTGCTCAGCGCGCACGCCCTCGCGACCGCCGCCGAGGTGAGCCCGGCCAGCGTGACCCGGTTCGCCAAGAAACTCGGCTACCACGACTTCAACGACCTGCAAACAAATTTGGCGGTCGAGATGCGGGCCCGGCTGTCGACGCCGCCCGGCCGGCTCACCGCGAGCCCGCCGGGGCGGCACAAGACCACGATCGAACTGCTGCGCGAGGTCATCGCGCGCGACCGAGACAATCTCAACGCGACATTGGCCATGCTCGACGCCGAGCTGCTGGAAAGCCTGAGGGACCGGCTCGCGCGCACGCCGCGGTCGTCGATATACATTGTCGGCTCGAAGAAGGGCGGTGTCGTGGCCGCCTATTTCGCCATGCAACTGCGCCAAGTGCGGTCCCGGGTCTTCCTGCTCGAACTCAATGACCGAACCTCCGACCAGGTCCTGGACATGACGGCAGACGACCTCCTGGTCATTTTCGAGCCCAGACGCGCGACGGCCGCGCTCGTCCGATTGATCACGGAATGCCGTGCGCTGGGGATGTCGGTGGCATCGTTCACCGACGAGAATCCGCCCGCCGTCATCGCCAAGTCCGAGTACTTGTTTCGCACCAAGGTGGACGCGGTGAGCATCCTCGACTCGTACGCCGCGATGTTCGCCCTGTGCGACGCGCTGCTGGCCGCCCTGGTCCAGCGAAACCTCGCCTCCATGCGCGCCCGCACCGACCGTCTGGAAGCCCTCAACGTCGCCTTCGACACCTGGAATCAGAAGACGCCCCAAGACGTGAAGCGGCGCGGCAAATGATGTGATCAGGGCGTCACAAAAGGTGGCGCTCCGGATCGATTGAAATCCCCATCGCGTGCCGATACAGTTCAGCCTCGGCCCGCAGCGAATCGCACACGCTGCTGCGTTTGCGGAAGCCGTGGCCCTCACCGGCGAATACCACGTAGCGATGCCACAACGCCCGCGCCGCGACCGCTTCGATTATTCGTTCGGCCTGCTCCGGCGGGCAGACCGGATCCTCCGCGCCCTGCAATATGACGAATGGGCTGCTGATCCGACCCGCATTGGCCACCGGTGACACCGCCGCATACTTCGCCTTGTCCTCCGAAGGTCCGATAAGGCTCTCCACATATCGGGACTCGAAGTCGTGGGTGTGCCCGCCGGACCAGTGCAGCGGGTCGCTGATCGGGTAGTAGACCGCGCCCGCGCAAAAGAAGTCGCTGAACGCCAAGCAGGCCAAAGTCGTCCATCCGCCCGCTGAGCTGCCCCGAACCGCGACTTTGCTGGCATCGGCTAAGCCGTCATCGATCAGCGCCTGGGCCGCGGCAATGCTGTCGGTCACGTCTATCGTCCCCCAGTTGCCACGCAGCCGATTGCGATACTCACGCCCATAGCCGGTCGACCCGCCATAGTCGACGCTGACCACGGCGAAGCCTCGGCTGCAGAAGAAATCAAATTCGGTGTTGCGGATCGCTGGTTTGTAATCCGTCGGCCCGCCGTGGGCTTGGACCAAGAGCGGAGGCAGCGCTCCAGCAGGCGCCTGACACGCGGGACTGGTCGGCGGGTAGTACACGTAATGCACTTCGTGCCCGTCGGGCGCGTGGGCGATCCCTCGTGACGGCCGGCTCCGGTATCCATCGAGCGCGGGGGCGCAGGCGACTCGCCGGCTTGGCAACCGGGTGACGGTGGCCTCGGACAGGTCCACCCGCAGGACCGTGTGCAGATCATCGGGTGCGGCGGCCACGGCCACGGCGGTGTCGCCCGCGGCCCACACATCGGAGTTGAACTGCGTCCAGCCCGGGGCGAGCTCGCGCAACGCCGTAGTCGCGGGATCCCACAGCGACAGCCGCTGGTCGCCGACTCCGTGCCGCAACACCACGCCGCGGTCAGTGACTCCGAACCAGGTCGTGCCGACCAGCCAGATCGCGTCCGCGCACTCCTGGGCCATGGGCAGCACGCAGCGGACGTCCGCGGTGACGAGATCGATCCGGTGCAGGTTCCACCAACCGTCCGGGTCCGCCATCGCGTACAGGGCATCGTCATCGGCCCACTCCGCTTGCGGCACCGACACCTCATCGCCGCCGAGCGCTCGGCGCGGCGCGGCAGCCGACAGTTTCCCGTCTTGCCCCGGGGCGAGGTCGGCGACCATCAGCTCGGTGCTGTCCCAAGGCATTCTCGGGTGATCCCAACCCAGCCAGCACAGCCGGCGGCCGCCGGGGCTCACCCGGATGCCGTTGAGGAAATGATGCGAGCCAGCGGCGACGATTCGGATCCCGTCGGGGTCGTGCGCGGCCCGGCCGTCCAGTGGGACGGCGACGATGTCGCGCTTAGTGCGCGGCGCGGGATCATCGTGGCGGGTCACGCCCGCCCGGGTGATCTCCCGGATGCACCACACCTCGGCGCCGTCCGGGGCCAGTATCGGCTCGGCGTAGCAGGTGTCGGCGCCCGGCTGGTCGGCCGGGGTCAACGCCAGCGGCGGTTGAGCGAGAGCGACGCCGGCATGCGCGGCGGCGACTTCGACCCGATACAGCCGCTGATCCTCATTTAGGGTGAAGATCACCCACCACGAGGCACCGGTTTGGCTCCGGATCACCAGATAGGGGCGCCCGCCGTAGCCCAGCACCCGATTGCGCACCGACCAGGCTTTGTCGAGTATGTCTTCCGGTGCGCCACCGGCGCTGCGCAGCAAGCGCACCGTCCCGGTTTCGGGATCGGATTGGCACCACCAAGTCTCCGGTCCGACGGCGCAGGGCCAGGAAGGCCCTCGGGAATCGGCGGCGACATCGTCGACACCGATCGGTGACGGCCACTCACCGTA
>WQZC01000014.1 GCA_009780925.1 Actinomycetes bacterium
ACCGGATGATCATGCCCGGCGACCGACAACACCGCCCCGAGGGCGGCGGACGGCGCGTCCGGGTGGGTGATCCGGCCCACCGGAGCCCCGGCGGGCGCGGGCGGCGGCAGCAGGTCGGCGGGCGCGCGGACCAGATCGAGCAGTTCGGGATCGGGCTGCCCGGTGCGTTGCGCGATCAACCCGGTGCGCGACGCCAACGATGGTTCGCGCACCCGCTCCCCGCCAAGGGAGTGCACGATCCATTCCGGCACGCTCAGCCAGCAGGACCCGGCCGGTGCCGGCTCACGCTCGCGCGACCACAGCAGCTTGGCGAAACTCGCCTGGGCGGACCAGGGCAACCCGGTGACACCCGGAAAGGCGGCAGCCACCTCGGGGCGGGTCTCCGCGAGTTCAGCCAGCTCGGCCTCACCGCGCGGGTCGTACCAGGCGACGGCCGCGCGGACCGGCCGCCCGGCCCGATCCAGCAGCACACCGCTCTCCCCGAGCCCGGTGACCGACATCGCGGCCACGGTGACACCGCCCCAGGCTCGCTCGGCGGCGCGGACCGCGCGGCCGAGCAGTTCGATCGCGGTGCGCGCCGCGACGGAGGGGTCCAGCTCGGCACCGCCGTTCGCGGCGGAAGCCCACGTGGTCCCGGCGGTGACCAGGATCGGAGCCTCCTGGCTGTCGCCCCGGGGGCGGATCAGCGCCTTTGCCGACGTGGTTCCGAAATCCAGGCCAACGACGACGTCCATTCATGCCTCCGTGCGCTCAGCCAGGTCGGCGCGCACGGCCTCGACCAGAGCGCCGACGGAAACGGTGCCGTCCAGGGCCAGGTGCTCGACACTGGGCGGGTCGATGGGCAGCGAGGCGAGCCAGGCGGCCGGATCGGCCCGTTTGCCAGTGTCCCGCGCGGCGGCTCGGGACTCGAGTCGCCGGACCGACTCGGCGGCGGGAACCGTCAGCCACACCAGCCGCGGCTCGGCGTCCTGAGCCAGTTCCGCCGTCGCCGCCGCCCATCCGGCCGGCGTGCGCTCGCGGGTGAACGGCGCGGTCAACACGGTGGGCAATCCGGCGCGCGCGATGTCGCCGGCCAGCGCGAGCAACGTCGCGTAGCGCCGGTCCCTGGTCAGCGCCGCCGCCTCATGCTCGCTCAGGTCCCGCGCCCCGATCAGCTCAAGGACCAGCGCGGTCAACGGGCCGGTCGCCGCGTCCAGGTCGAGCGGCGCGGCGCCGAGCGCCGGGGCGAGCGCCGCCGCCAGCGTCGTCTTGCCACTGGCCGGCGGGCCACCGATGAGCACGGCGACCGGCCGTCGGCGCGGTGGTGGCGCCGGCCGGGACAGGTCCACCTCAGTCCCCCGCCCCACCGTCCGCCGCGCGCCGCGCCAAGATCACCGCCGCGCACGGCGAGGATGGTAGCGAGGGGAACAGCAGCGTCTGGTAGCAGTGGTACATGTCCGGCTTGCCCGCCCAGCTGTCGTGCGTCGGAGTCAGCTGCGCGGAGAGCTCGTTCCACCAGCCGCCGCGGGTGTGATCGATTATGTGCTCATCCAGAAAGGCCCACCACGGCTTGGCGATGTCCGCGTAGTGCGCGTCCCCGGTGCGTCGGTGCAGGGCGTCGGCCGCCATGATCGCTTCGCAGACCACCCAATGCATCCGAGCCGGGTTGAGCGGGCGATGGTTCGAGTCAAGGGTGTAGATGAAGCCAGAGCGCCCGTCAACGGCCCAGGCGTCGGCCGCCGCGGTGTCGAACAGTCCGATGGCCGCCTCAACCAACCAGCTGGGTGGGTCGGGCAGCGTCGCCGCGAGATTGACGCACAACCGGGACCATTCGAAAGAATGCCCTGGAGTGGTGCCGCAGGGCCGGAACCGGTCGAACGGCCGGTCCCGGTTGAAGTCCGGCAGCGGATGCCACTTGGCGTCGTAGTGCTCTGGAATCCGCCAGCCGTTGCCCCGGGCGAACCGGTTGATCAACAGCTCGGCCATGGACAGCGCTCGGGCATGCCAGACCGGATCCCCGGTCACGTCGCCAGCGGCCAGATAGGCCTCCACCGAATGCATATTGCTGTTGGCGCCACGATATGGCTCCGGTTCGGTGAAGTCCTCGTTCCAGCTCTCCAGGGTCGCGCCCTCGTCGTCCGACCAGAACCAGCGGGCCACCGTTTCGCAGAGCGCGGCCAGCAGCTCGGCGGCGCCCGGAAGCCCCGCCGCGGTCGCGCTCGAGCTGGCAAGCATCATGTGGGCGTGCTCGTAGGCCGCCTTGTTCCGATCCAAGGGGCGCCCCGCCGGATCGAGCGCGGCGTACCAGCCGCCGTGCGCCGGGTCGGCCCAATCGGCGAACGAGGCGATGCCGTCAGCGGCGATCTTGGCGCCATCCGGGGCGTCGCCGTTCAGGTGGGCGAGCGCCCAGACATGGGTCATGCGGGCGGAGATGTACGGGAATCTCGGCTGGGTCTCATCGTCGGTTCCCTCGTCGGATATCCAACCGAACCGTCCGTCGGGCCGGACGATCCTCCGGCCGGTCGCGAGCAACGCCTGCGCCTGTTCGGCGCGCCATTCTTCGGCGCCCGGGACTGACATCTCGCTGGTCTCCTTCTTGTCTGGATGCGACGGTCAGGTGGATGAGGGAGGCGGGAGCTCGCCCGACCCGCGCGCGATGAGCTGAACCGGGAGCACGGTTCGCCGGCGCACTTTGGCGCGCGGCGCGCCCGTGGGACTCGGGCCCGCGGACGCGGCGAGCATCAGCGCCGTCAACCGGTCGGCAGCCACCCGGCCGAGCTCCGCCGGGTTCTGATCGATCACAGTGATCGCCGGCGACAGCGCCTCGGCCATCGGCACGTCGCCGAAGCCGACCACGGCGAGATCGGTCCGGTCGGCCTGTTGCAGGGCGCGCACCAGTGCCATGGTGGCAATGATGGTCATGGAGAACGCCGCCGTCGGCGGGTGCTCAGAAGCGAGCAAGTTCACAAACTCAGCCACCGAGCCCTGCGAGGACTGCGGCTCGGTGCACAGCAGCTCGGGGCCGCTGTCCAGGCCCAGCTCGCTCACCGCCGCCGAATAGCCGTCCATGCGGCGTTGGATCGTTCCGGCATAGGCGGGTCCGCCGAGCAGGGCGATGCGGCGATGGCCGTGCCGCGCCAGATGCTCGACCGCTTGCCGAGCGCCACCGAAGTCGTCCTCCACCACCGACACCGCGGCCAGCCCACGCGGGGCGCGGTCGACGAACACCATCGGGGTGCGTTGCAGCCAGGTCTGCAAATAAGCCTGGTTGGGGCCGATCGAGGCGACGATCAGACCACTGATCTGGCGGCGCAGCAGCGTCTCCAGCGCGGCGGGCTCGCGGGCTGGGTCATAGCCGAGGCTGGTGACCACGACGGCCATGTGCGCGCGGGCCAGAGATTCCTCAATGCTCGACGCCATGGCGGCGAAGAACGGGTCCCCAATGTCCGGGAACGCCAACCCGATCGCGGCGTCCGTCCCGGCCCGGAAGCTCCGGGCGAGCAGGTTCGGCACGTAGTCCAGTCGCCGCATGGCCCACTGCACGCGCTCACGGGTTTCTGGCGTGACATGGGGATCGTCGTTGAACACTCGTGAAACGGTCTTGGCGCTGACTCCGGCGACCCGTGCGACATCACGCATGGTCGTCATCGGTTTGTCTCCTGGCTCAGGTTGGGTCAGCCAGCGCCCGAGTGAACGCGACGCGCCCAAGACCTGACACACCCACAATAGGGTGGGCCTCGGTACCCGAGCGGGTGGTTCCCAGCAGCGCCCTTGCTGCCAGTCGCCACCCGCTCGAAGCCACCGAAACGGTGTGTCCCACCTGATCACGCCGCGTTGGCCACGACCTACCGGCCGCAGCCCGCGCGAGCGTCGCTCAGGCACTTTCTCAGGGTTGAGCAGCTGCGTCAGCAGCTGGCCTTGTAGAGCGCTTGCTGGCTCTCCGGGCTGCTCAGGTTGTCCTTGGTGATGATCGTCGAACCGGTGCCGATCTGCGGGTTGGTCGTCCCGCCGGTCAGCGACAGCACTGCCTGGTCGACAGCCTGGACACCGATGTTGTACGGCTCCTGGGCGATGAGCGCCTGGACCGTGCCGTCCTGCAACGCCTTGACCTGGTCCGGGCCGGCGTCGAAACCGACGACGAAGACCTTGCCGGTCAGGTTGGCCTGCTTGATGGCCGCGGCAGCGCCGGAAGCCGAGAACAGGTTGGTGGCGAAGATGCCGACGATGTCCGGGTTCGCCGCGAGGGCAGCCGAGGTGACCTGGGCGGCAATCGAAGCGTCATCTTTGTCGAACTGGGTCGGCAGCAAGGTGAACGCCGAGTCGGCCTTGGCCGCGTCCTCAAAACCCTTTTGGCGCTGGTCGGTGGTGCTGACGCCGGCGACGGTGTTGATCGCGATGACCTTGCCACCGCCCGGCACGGCTTCCTTGATGGCCTCGAAGGCGGCCTTGCCACCAGCGAGGTTGTCCGAGGCGATCTGCGAGACAGCGCCGGAGGCGTCGGTGAGGGTGGTGTCCACGAGCACGACCTTGATCCCAGCGCTCATCGCGGCCGCGATCGGAGTCCGGCTGGCCTTCACGTCATTCGGGGCGACCATGATCGCATCCGGCTTGGCTGCGGTCACCGCGTTGATGATCGGAGTCTGCACCGTGACATCCCAGGTCTTGCCGCCCTGGACGTCAACGCTGATGTTGCCGATGTTGGCGGCTTCAGCCTTGATCCCGCAGCTCATGGTCACGTAGAACGGGTCACCGAGGATGCCCTCAATGAACGTGAACTTGTAGCTGTTGCCATTGGTGGACAGTGTTCCACTGGTCGCGGGGGCGCTGGTGGCCGGCGCGGGGGCGCTGGTGGCCGGCGCGGGGGCGCTCGTGGCCGGCGGCGCGGCGGCGGTGGTCGGGCTGTTGTTGTTCTTGCTGGACGAGCACGCCGACATGGCGAGCACGGCCGCTGCCGCCACGGCGGTGACCGCTACGACTGATCGCTTCATTCCTTCTCCTTTGGTCTGCTGCCAGATCAAACGTTGGTGGACATGGAACCGGGCCGCGGAGCGACGGGCCGCGCCGGTTCGGCGCGGGCGTCATACCGCGATGGCTGTGATGCTGCCCGCTTCATGTCACCGATGTCAAGGGCCAACACCAATCTGTTACCAAATCCGTGCCCAAGCGCGTCCGTCCCTTGATCTACGGCGGTAACGTTCTGCTAACGAGTTGCCCCCAGACCCTTGACACCGATGACATGATGCGTCACGCTCTTCCTCAGAACGTCAGCTCGGCTGACGCCGTTGGACCGCGACCAAAAGGAGCGCGCTGTGACAGAACCCGTTCTGGTGGCCAGGGGGATCACCAAGACCTACGGCCACGTGACCGCACTCGACAACGTCGACTTCGAGGTGTACCCCGGCCGAGTGGTCGCCCTGATCGGCGACAACGGGGCCGGCAAGAGCACCCTGGTGAAGATCCTCTCCGGCACCGAGGTGGCCACCAGCGGGCAGATCTTCGTCGACGGCGAGCCGGCGTCGATCACCAAACCGACCGACGCGCGCAAGTACGGGATAGAGATCGTCCACCAGGACCTCGCCCTCGCCCCGCATCTCAACCCGGTGCAGAACATGTACCTGGGGCGCGAGGTCATGCGTCGCGGCCTGTTGGGTCGCCTGGGGTTCATGAACACCCCGGAGATGCGCAAGGGCAGCAAGGCGGCCTTTGACGACCTGGGGGCCACCGTGCGGAACTTCTCCGGCGACATCGGTTCAATGTCCGGCGGGCAGAAACAGGGCGTCGCGGTCGCCCGGGCGGTCGCCTGGGCACACAAGATCGTCTTGCTCGACGAGCCCACCGCCGCACTCGGCGTGGTGCAGACCCGCGGCGTGCTCGACCTGGTCAAGCGGGTCCGCGACCGGGGCGTGGGTGTGGTGTTCATCTCCCACTCGATGCCGCACGTGATGGCGGTCGCCGACGAGATCCAGGTGCTTCGGCTGGGCCGCCGCGTCGCCGTGTACCAAGCCCAGGACACCACCATGGAGCAGCTCGTGGGCTCCATGACCGGTGCTGTCACCCAGGAGGCGACGCGATGACCGCGCCAGTGCTCCACGATGACGAACTGCTGGAGCTGACCGAGGAGCCGTCACACAGCTGGCTGGCCCGGGTGGCGCGCCTCCAGGCGATGCAGATCGTATTAGTGCTGATCGTTCTTGTTGTGATCTTCGGAATAATGAAGCCGCACAACTTCATAACCGTCAACAACTGGCGCAATATCATCCAGAACACCTCGATCTACGCGGTGCTGGGCGTCGGCATGACGTTTGTGATCGCCACCGCCGGCATTGATCTGTCCATCGGCAGCGTGCTGGTGTTCGCGAGCGTGATGTCCGTCAAGGTGATGAAATGGGTCGCCCCGGCCGCCGTGATGGGTGTGGTCGGGGTGCAAGGCCAGCCCGGCTACAAGCCGGTCGACACCGGCTGGGCGTGCTGGTGGGTCTCCATAGCCGGCATGGTCGCCGCAGTGGTGTGCGGGATCGCTTGGGGCTGGCTCAACGGCTTCATCACCGCCTACATGAAAGTGCCACCGATGATCGGCACGTTGGGCACGCTGGGCATGGCCCTGGGCCTGGCCGACGTCATCACCGACGGCACCGACCTCAACACCATCCCCGTCGGTCTGAACAACAGCCTCGGCACAGGCGACGCCTTCTCGTTCCGCACGATCAATATCTTCGGTGGGCGTGACATCACCTGGAAGGTGCCTTGGATGGCGCTGGCGGCTGCGGTTGTGGTGATAATCGGCATTTTCCTGCTGCACCGCACCAAGTTCGGCCTGCACACCTTCGCCTCGGGATCAAACCCCGAGTCGGTGCGCCGCGCTGGTATCAACCTGAATGTGCATTTGGTCAAGGTGTACACGTTCAATGGGATGCTCGCCGGTTTTGCCGGCTTCCTGTTCATCGCGTTTTTCGGCACCACCTCGATCAGCGGCCAGACCATGACCAACCTGAACATCATCGCCGGGGTTGTGATCGGCGGCACCAGCTTGTTCGGCGGCTTCGGCTCGATTTTCGGCACCGTCATCGGCCTGTTCATCCCGACCGTGCTGCAAAACGGGCTCGTCATCATCAGAGTCCAGGCGTTCTGGCAGCAGGTGTTCATCGGCCTCATCCTGGTCATCGTCGTCTGGGTGGACCAGACCCGGCGAACCGCCTCGCAGCGCGGTAGCAGCGTCACCGCATACTTGTTCCCGCATTTGGCAGCCCGGATGACCAGTTCCGCCGGCGCCACGCCGCTCGGGCCTCCGGGCGGCCCACCACCACCGCCAATTGGGTGAGTGGAACGATGCCCAGCCGCGCGGCGCTCGGGATTGACCTGGGCACCAGCTCAGTCAAAACCGTGGTCACGGACCCGGCTTCCGGCGCGGTGCTGGCCCAGGCTTCGGTTGCGTACCCGGTGCGCTCCCCGCAACCGGGGCAGGCCGAAACCGATCCCGCCGACTGGTGGGACGCCGTCGGACGTTGCGTCCGCGAGGCGGTCGCGGCGTCCGGCGCGCAACCGGATGCGATCGGGCTGTCCGGGCAGATGCACGGCCTGGTGCTGTGCGACGCGCGAGCGGTCCCGGTGCGGCCCGCGATGCTGTGGGCCGACATGCGCGCCGTCGCCGAGATCGGCCGGTTTCACGAGCTCAGCCGCGAGCACCGTGCCCGACTGGCCAACCCGCTCACCCCGGGAATGCCCGGCCCGATGCTCGTCTGGGTCGCGGCGCACCAGCCGGAGGTCTACGCGCGCGCCCGCTGGGCGCTGCAGCCCAAGGACTGGTTGCGCGCCCGGCTCACCGGTGGGATCATGGCCGAGCCCTCCGACGCTTCGGCGACGCTGCTGTACGACCTTCCGGCCGATGACTGGGACCGCGAACTAATCGAAACGCTCGGCCTGCGCGCGGACCTGCTCGCCCCGCTGCTGCCCAGCTCCGCCGCGCTGGCCGGCGCGCTGAGCGACACCGCCGCCTCGCACCTCGGTGTGCCCGCCGGGACCCCGGTGGCCGCCGGCGCGGGCGACGCCGCCGCCGCCGCGCTCGGCAGCGGGCTGGCCGATCCGAGCCAGGTCCAGCTGACCGTCGGCACCGGGGCGCAGGTGGTGCGCCCCCAGCCGAGCCCACTTGACTTGTCGGCCGCTGGGGTCCATCTCTACCGGTCCGCCTACGGCGCGCCAGCCACCGCGGGCTCGGCCACCCCTGCGGGCGTTGGCGCCGCAGCCGGCTGGTATCACATGGGTGCCTGCACCAACGCCGGTATCGCGCTGACCTGGGTGCGCGAAATCCTCGGCATGTCCTGGTCGCAGCTGTACGCCAGCCTGGACGAGCCGGTTCGCCCCGACGACCCAATGTTCATCCCGCATCTGACCGGGGAGCGAACCCCGTACGTCGAGCCCGGGTTGCGCGGCTCGTGGACTGCCCTCGCGCTCGGCCACGACCGGACGGCGCTGGCGCGATCGGCGCTGGTCGGGGTCGCGTTCGCCATCACCGACACCTATCGGGCGCTGATCGACGCGGGCGCGGGCGACTCGGCGCCCAAATCGGCCGGCCCCTCCGGCGCGAACCGCGACCCGGCCGATGCGACGCTCCGGGTCGCCGGCGGCGGGACCATGTCCCCGGCCTGGCGGCAGCTGCTGGCCGACATCACCGGCTGCGCCCTTTACGCGCTCGATTGCCCGGACGCGTCCGGGCGCGGCGCGGCGCTGCTCGGCGCCCAAGCTGCCGGGTCGGTGACCACCGAGGAGATCATCGGCCGGCTGGCCCCTCAGGTCAGCCTCGTCGCCGAGCCAGCCGACGGCAGCGCCCGAAGCCTGCTGGCCGATCGGTACCAACAATTCCGCGAGCGGATCCAACTGCTGGGAGGAGCTCAGCCGTGACTGTGCTGCGCCAATCGACCTTGCGTGACCTAGACCCCCGGATCGTCGTGCCAGCCTATGACCGAGCCGAGCTCACCGCCGGCATCGCCCACATCGGAGTCGGCGCCTTCCACCGCTCGCACCAGGCGATGTACGTGGACACCTTGCTCGGCGCGGGGCTGGCCCGCGACTGGGCCATCCACGGGCTCGGGCTGCTGGCGGAGAACGAGGAGATCCGCGACGCCCTCGCCCCACAAGACCACCTGTACACGCTGGTGCCGCGCCACGGCGACGGCACTTGGGAACCCCGGGTCATCGGATCGCTGACCGGTTTCAGCCACACCCACGGCGACGCGCGCACGGCGATCGAGCGAATGGCTGACCCCCGGATCCGAATCGTCTCGCTCACCATCACCGAGGGCGGGTACAGCATCGACCCGGTCACCGGCGAGTTCGACCCGACCACCCCGCAGGTCGCCGCCGACCTCGCCGGGGACGCGGCCCCGACCACGGTGTTCGCGCTGGTCGACGCGGCGCTGGCCCGACGCCGGGCCGCTGGGATCAAGCCGTTCACCATCATGTCCTGCGACAACGTGCAGGGCAACGGCCACATCGCGGCCGGCAGCTTCATCGGGTTCGCGAAACTGAGCGACCCCGATCTGGCGGCGTGGATGGAAGACAACGTGCGCTTCCCCAACTCCATGGTGGACCGCATCACCCCGCGCACCACCGACGCCGACCGGGCCGAGCTGACCGACCGCTTCGGCGTCGAGGACCGTTGGCCGGTGGTCTGCGAACCGTTCACCCAATGGGTGTTGGAAGACAACTTCGGCGATGGCCGCCCACAGTTCGAGGACGCGGGCGTCCAGGTGGTCGACGACGTGGTGCCGTACGAGTTGATGAAACTGCGGCTGCTCAACGCCTCCCACCAGTCGTTGGCCTACCCGGGATATCTGGTCGGCTACCGGATGGTGCATGAAGTGACCACCGACCCACTGTTCGCCGGGTTCCTGCTCGACTACATGGCGGGCGAGGCCATCCCGACCCTGCGTCCGGTCCCCGGTATCGACTTGACGGCGTATTGCCATCAGCTCATAGAGCGGTTCTCCAATCCGGAGGTCGGCGACACGGTGGCTCGGTTGGCCACCAACACCTCCGATATGATCTCCAAATTCCTGCTGCCGGTGGTGCGCGCCAACCTGGCCAGCGGGGGCGCGATCACCCGCTCGGCGTTCGTGATCGCGTGCTGGGCGCGGTACGCGCTGGGCGTTGATGAGCAGGGCGAGCGGTACGAGATCGTGGACGCGCTCGCGCCGCAGATCCGGGACGCGGCGGCCCGCCAGCGAGAGGTTCCGACCGCGTTCCTTGACGACAACCGCGCCCTGTTCGGCGACCAGATCGTTGACAGCGACCGCTTCCGCGCGCGGTACGTCGCACTGGCGCGATCGGTTTCCGAGCGCGGCGTGCGCGCCACCCTTTCCGGCCTTGACACATTTGAATAGGAGCAAATCGATGAGTGATACCCGGGGCGACTTCGCGGGCAAAACTATCCTGGTGACCGGTGCCAGCGGCGGGATCGGTGGCGCCACGGTGCGCAAACTGGTCGCCCGCGGCGCGACCGTGATCGCCTCCAGCCGCAGCCACGAGACCTTGGCACCGATCGTGAAAGAAACGGGCGCCACCCCGCTGCCATTCGAATTGACCAGCGAGGAGTCGATCGCCGGCGCGCTGGCCGACCTCGATCTTTGGGGAGTGGTCAACTGCGGTGGTTGGGGCGGCGAAATCGCCACCCCGCAGGACACCGACATCGATGTCTTCGACCGGGTGATCGCGATCAACGCGCGTGGCTCGCTGTTGGTCACCAAGTACGCGGCGCGCACCATGATCCGGCTCGGCAAGGGCGGGGCCATCGTCAACGTGTCCAGCCAGGCCAGCCTGGTGGGCCTGACCGGACACATCTCCTACGGCTCGTCCAAGGCCGCGCTGGACAACATCACCCGCGTGTCCGCCCTTGAGCTCGGCGGGTACGGCATCCGGGTCAATAGCGTCAACCCGACTGTGGTGATGACGCCGATGTCCGCTTGGTATTGGGGCCGTCCAGAGATCGAGGGGCCGACCCTGGAGCAGATGCCGCTGCACCGCTGGGCCACCGAAGACGACATCGCCGGACCGATCGTCTTCCTGCTCAGCGACGAGGCCGCCATGATCACCGGCGCCAGCCTGCCCATCGACGGCGGCTACACCAATCGATGACCGCAGCGCGAGCCACTGACGACCGGGGCGCCGCCGGCGGAGTGCTCGATCGGACCTTCGCCGCCATCCTGTTCGATTTGGACGGCACGCTCATCGACTCGACGGCAGCGGTGAAACGGTGCTGGCTGCGGTGGACCACCGAGTTCGGCGTCCCCCTCCCCGAGGTCATCGAACATGGCTTGGCCAGCCGGACCAATGCCGCGCGGTACCTGCCCGCCGCCGACGTCGAGGCCGCCGCGAAGCGCTGGGAGGAACTGGAAGTCATCGACACCGACGGGGTGGTGGCGGCACCCGGCGCCCGCGCCATGTTCGATGCGCTGCCCCCGAACCGGGCGGCGATCGTCACGTCGTGCACAATCGCGCTCGCTCGAGCCCGTATCGCGGCGGCGGGGCTGATCGCTCCGCCAGTTACCGTCACCGTCGACCAGCTGCGCCGCGGCAAGCCGGATCCCGAGGGATGTTTGCGGGCCGCGTCGCTGCTGGGAGTTGATCCGCGCGACTGCGTGGTGGTCGAGGACGCGCCGGCCGGTTTGGCCGCCGGGACGGCTGCCGGCTGCATGACGATCGCGCTCACCACCACCACGGACCGAACCGAACTATCCGCTGATCTGATCGTCGACACCTTGGCCGACCTGCGCGTCACCATCGAACCCAGCGGCATTCGACTGCGCCGGGCCCCCTAGGCCGAGCCCCCCTAGGTCAGGCCAGGGGCTCCACCGGCGCCGGTGGAGCCGGCTCGCCGATCCGGTCCGCCAGCTGCACCTCCACCCGTTTGGTGATCTCATTGAGCACGCCGTCATCAATGTCACCGCACGACACGACGGTGTCGATGTCGGAGAGGTCGCACACTTTGACCAGCGCCTGTTGCGCGAACTTCAATCCGTCGGCCACCACCACGCGCCGGTTCGCGGCGGCCAGCAGCCGTCGTTTCATCTCCGCTTCCGGGAAGTTGGTGGTGGACACGCCATGAATGCGGTGGATGCCGTCCGCGCCGATGAAGGCCACCGAGGCGCGCAGGCGCTGCAAAATGAATCCGGCGAGCGGGTCGACCATGGAATGCTGGGCGGGCCGCAGGGTGCCCCCGGTGACAACCACCTGCACCCGGGGACAAGCGGCCTCCAGCGCCAGAGCGATGTTCAACCCGTTGGTGACGACGGTCAGGCCCTCCAGATCGGTGCGCCGGACAATCTCCTCAGCGATGAGCATCGTCGTGGTTCCCACATCCAGCAGGATCGTGTCATTGTCGCCGACCATGTTCATGGCGCAGCGCGCGATCGCCGCCTTGCCGCTGCGCTGGGTGTCGCTGCGCGCCTCATAGGGCACCTCTTCCGCCTGGCGCACGAGGGCGATCGTTCCGCCACGCACCCGACGGATCTTGCCCGCCTGGGAAAGCAGGTCGAGATCATGGCGAATCGTGACCTCAGAGACATCAAAGCGAGTCGCGAGGTCTTGCACCGAGACGAAGTCCTCACGCCGGACATGTTTGACTATTTCCGCGTGCCGCGACATACGTCGCGCCGCGCGGGGGACTTTCAGCTCCGACTTCAAACCTCACCTCATCGAAATATGTGGAGTTCGCTCAAGATGGGCTCCGCTCGGCGCTCATTCCACATCGACAACCACAACCAGCGAACCGCTTCCACGCATTGCCCCATCCTTTCTCGACAGTCACCTCACGCGCTCAGTCCGAAACACTCGCTCGTTCATTCCGAGCGCAGATCCAGCCGTTGCCCACCGCTGCGCGAGAACCACAACATGCCGTGGGGGTCCAGGCGAACCCCGACCCGCGCGCCAGAGGGGTAGTGCACGATGCCCGGGATGCGCGAGGTCAGCGTGCCGCCATCGAACTGGACCGTCACATAGGTGAATGGGCCGACCAACTGGGACACGATCACGCTCGCCGCGACGCCGCCGTCCGCGTCTAGGTACACATGCTCGGCGCGAATGCCCAGATCAACCGCCTCGTCGGGGACCCGAAGCGTCCGCTCCATCGGGAACACCGAGCCAGCGACCCGATATCCGAGTTGTTCGCCGGCGCGTTCGAACGCGCCCGACATCACGTCCAGCTGCGGGCTGCCGATGAACGAGGCGACATACATCGACGCGGGGCGGGAGTAGATCTCCTCCGGGGTCGCGAACTGCTCCACGCGGCCCCGGCTCATGACCGCCACTCGGTCCGAGATCGACAGCGCCTCCTCCTGGTCGTGCGTCACGAACACCGAGGTGATCCCAAGTCGTTGGTGCAGCTGCTTTATCTCGGTGCGCATCTTCACCCGGAGCGCGGCGTCCAAGTTGGAGAACGGCTCGTCGAACAAGAACAGGCGCGGCTCCCGGACCACCGCCCGTCCGATCGCGACCCGTTGCTGCTGCCCACCAGAAAGCTCGCGCGGCAGACGCTTGAGGTACGGGGTCAGCTCGAGCAGCTCCGCGACGGCCCCAACCCGCTCCGCTATCTTCGCCTTGTCCAGCTTGCGCAGTTTTAGAGTGAAGGCGATATTCTGCTCAACCGTCATGTGCGGGTACAGCGCATAGCTCTGGAACACCATCGCCACATCCCGCTGGAACGGGGTCAGGTTGTTCACAACCTGACCGTCCATCAGGATCTGGCCCTCGGAGACGTCGTCCAGCCCCGCGATCATGTTCAAAGTGGTGCTCTTCCCGCACCCGGAGGGCCCGAGCAGGGTCACAAACTCGCCGTCGCGGATGGTCAGGTTGATCGACGAGCACGCCTCCACGGTCCCGAACCGCTTGGTCACGTTCTCCAGTGCCAGCTCAGCCATTAGCCCTTCACCGCTCCTTCGACGAAGCCCTTGATGATGTTTTTCCGGAATATGATGGCGAGCAGCACCACCGGTATGCTGGCCAACACCGCCGACGCCACCGTCTGCCCGAACAGAACCTGGTGTCCGCCCGCGAATTGCGATATCGCCACCGGCACCGTCCTAGTGTTGCGGCCGGTCAAGAGCATCGCGAAGAAGAACTCGTTCCAGGTCTCGATGAAGCAAAAGATGCCGGTGGCGAACAGCGGCGGGAGTGACATTGGCAGGACGATCGAGCGGAACATCTGCAAGACGCCCGCGCCGTCCACCGCCGCGGCTCGTTCCAACTGCGGTGGGACCGCGTCGAAGAAGCCCTTGAGCACCCACACCGCGATGGGCAGCACGATTGAGAGCTCCACAATGATGAGCCCGAAGTAGGTGTCGGTCAGGTGCATCTCGCTCAGCACCAGAAAGACCGGGATAACGATCACGATGCCGGGGAACATCTGCGTGGCCAGCACCATGAGAAGGATCCGATTCGATCCCGGCACGTTCAGGCGGGCCAGCGCGTACGCGGCGGCCGAGCCAAAGATCAACGCGATGGCGGCGGTGGCGAAAGCGACCACAAGCGAGTGGAGCCCAGCCTGCAAGAACCCAGTGTCCGAGTCGAGCACCGCTCGATAGTTGTCGAGCGTCAGCGCCGTGAGGTTCGGGGGCGACGCGGTCAGCGAGCTGTTCGTCAGGAAGCTCGAGATAATCGTCCAGGCAATCGGCGCGAGCGTCCACACCGTGAAAACCACTAGGCAGACAATGACCACCAGATTCCAGCGCCAAGTGGGTGACCGTCTCATTTTTGACTCGCCCCCGCAGTCGGCCGGAACGTTCGGATGTACACGAAAGCGAAGATCAGCATGATGAAGAACAGCACGTCGGCAATGGCGGAGCCGCGACCGATGTCGCCATAGGCGAAGGTGGTCCGATACGCCAGGAAGTTCAAGGTGACCGTGCCATCGGCGGGCCCGCCCATGGTCAGGATGTAGATCAGGTCGAATACTTTGAGCGCCCAAATGGTTTGTAGGACCACACAGATCAGCAGCGTCGGCCGCAGTTGCGGAAGGGTCACATACCGAAACCGCTGCCAGGCATTCGCGCCATCGATTCGCGCGGCGCGGTACAGGGGGCTGGGAATATTCTGCAGCCCCGCTATCATCAGCAACGTGATAAATGGAATCGACTTCCAGATGTCCGCGAACAACAACGCGTTCAGAGCCATCCTGGCGGAGCCGAGCCAAATCACGTTGTCGTTGCGCACGTGGGTCTGCTTGAGGATCGTGTTCAAGACCCCATAGTTGGCGTTGTAGATCCACTTCCACATCGTGGCGTTGGCGACCGAGGAAAGCGCCCAGGGCACGAGCAGCACGACTTTGAAGAACGCGGATCGCGCCAGACGGTGGCTCAGCAGCTGTGCGATCGCGATCGCCGCCACGATCACCACGACCACTTCGATCACCGTGAAGTACGCGGTGTTCCAAAGCGCGGTGCGCAGCAACGGGTCGGAGAAGACGGCGCGGAAGTTCGCGAAGCCAACCCACGGACCGCTGAAAAGGCCCCCGTCCGTCGTCGGCTGTTTGAGGGACAACGCGAGCGACGCGATGATCGGCAGGCCCAGCACCACCACCAGGGACAGCACCGCGGGGATCAGCATCAAGATCCCCGCGCGGCGCCGCTGGAGGGCCAGGCTGCCGCCCCGAGCGCCCTGACGGGCGCTCGGGGCTGGTGCGGCAGAGGATGACATGAACTCGTTGCCCTCAGTGACTAGCTCGTGCGCTTCTTCACGATCGAAGTTACCTGATCGGCCGAGTTCTTGATCGTCTGGGCAGCGGTTTGCTGGCCCTTGAGCGCCTTCTGGATCTCCACGCCCATGGCCTGGGTCACCTCGTTGTAGTCCGGTGTGACATAGCTGTCATAGGGATGGGTGGCCTGGTCCATGACGACCTTCGCGTTCGGCAGCGAGCTCTGGACGTCTGGGTCGTTGAGCACGGACAGCCGGATCGGCAGCCAGCCGGTGTCGATCGCTTGGCTCTTCTGCTGGTCCTTGTCCAAGTAGAACTCGATCAGCTTCATCGCGTTGTCCCGGTTCGACGCCTTCTTCGTCACCGTCCACGCGTCCGTGCCGTCAATGGACGCCGTGCCAGCCGGCCCGGCGGGCAGCAGCGCGCAGTCAATCTTCCCGGAGACCTTGGAGGTCTTCGGGTCCTGCGCCGGCACCCACATGTACGGCCAGTTCATCATCATCGCGGCGCGGCCAGCCATGAACACGTTCGTCGCGTCGTTGATGCCGACATAGGAGATCGAGCCGGGGTCCGTGCCCGCCGTGTTGAGGTCGAGCATCATCTGCAGCGCGTCCACCCCTTCGGGGGTGTTGAACGCCGGCATCCCACTGTCGTCGTACATCTTCCCGCCGGCCTGCTGCAGGAACGCCATCCAGTACGAGGCCACGCCGCCGATGCCAGCCGGGTCACCGTAGTTGAGCACCCAACCGTAGTTGCCGCCCCCGGTCAGTTCCTGGACCATGCCCTTCAGCTCGTCCCACGTGGTCGGGGGCTGGCTGATGCCTTTGTTCGAGAGCATCTCCTTGTTGTAGAACAGCGTCATGACGGACAGCGTGAAGACCGCGCCATAGGTCTGGCCGCCCCACGTCGTCGTCTTGAAGCAGGAGGGCGGCATGTCGGACTTCAGGTCGGCCGGGAAATCGTTCCCGAACGGGGAGAGGTTGCTAGCGAACTCTGGCACCCAGCCGGACATGTAGATGACGTCGTAGGACGATTGCCCAGACGCGAAGGTGGTCGCCATCTTGTCGTGCAGCTGGGTCCACGGAATAGCGTCGTAGGCGACGGAGATGCCATTCTGCTTCTTCCAGTCCGCGAACTGTTGGACGGCGGCGTCAGAGAATTTGGCGACCCCGACCGGCGCCGGATCCGGCGCGGCCGGCGCGAGCACGTGAATTGTCTTGCCGCCTCCCCCGCCCGAGCTGCACGCAGCCAGGCTGCCCAGCCCGCCGACCAGTGAGAGGCCGATGCCGGTGGCAGCGGCGCCCTTGAGAAAGCCGCGTCGTGAGAGTCCCGCGCCCTCGGCGTCGAAGGATCCCATGTTTGCTCCTCCTTGTGATCACAGTTGTGCGAGTTGATTGTTTACGCCGGCTGCGGTGGTCCGCTTTCCTGACGCGAACCCAGCGAACCGGCTTGCTGCGGTGTGTCTGTTGACCTCACGCCGTCTTCCGCGCCGCGCCCGCCATGCGGTCCACAACTTCGTCGAGCACCTGGTCGGAGTGAGCGATGGAGACCGAGAAGTCGGTCTGGTAGTACAGGCCGGCGTCAATGCAGTTGCGGAAGAACTTGCGTCCCAGCGCCGGATCGAGCGCGCGGATGTCGGCGTATGACGTCACCGGCTCGCGCGTGCCCACATAGACGGTGAACATGCAACCCGCCGACTGCACCCGCGCCGGCAGCGGCGAGGCGTCGAACATCGCCTGCAGGTTGGTGAAGAAGCGCTCGGAGCGTCCCAGCAGGGTGGGGTAGAAGTCCGGCTGCGACAGCTCGGCCAGCGTCGCCTTGGCCGCCCCCAAACCGGGGATGTTGCCGGCGAACGTGCCGCCCTGGATGGCCCCTTCCGGCGGTGGCTTGAGCAGCGTCTGCATCACCTCAAGGGTGCCCACGACCGCCGACAGGGGGAACCCGCTGCTGAGCGCCTTGGACAAGGTGGTGACGTCCGGGGTCACGCCGTACAGGTCCTGCGCGCCGCCGAGCCCGGTTTTGAACCCGGAGAGGATCTCATCGAAGATGAACAGCGCCCCGGCCTCATGAGCGAGCGCCCCCACGGCCTCCAAGTAACCAGCGGTGGGGACCAGGCATCCGTTATTGAAGTCGATCGGGACCATCATGACCCCGGCGATCCGGCCCTGGTTCTCCGTCAGAACCTCTTGCAGTGCCGGCAGGTCGTTCCACGGCACCGGGATGACGGTGTCCGCGACCGCGCGCGGGATGCCCCCGGAGGACATGATCGCCCGGGACCGGTGGCCACCGGCGTTGTCCGCGTCGGTGTTGGCCACCAGCGAGTTCAGCATCGCGTAGTCGCTGCCGCCATGGAAGTGGCCGTCGATCTTGACGATGATGTCGCGATGTGTGTGCGCCCGAGCCAGGCGCATCGCGGTCATCACGGCCTCGCTGCCGGAGGCGACGAAACGCACCGCCTCGGCGGACGGCACGTGCTCGACGAGCTGGACGGCGACCTCCTCGCCGAGCCCGGTCTCGTAGCCGATCACCACGCCCTGCTCCAACGCCTGGCGGACGCCCTCGAACACCTTTGGGTGATGATGGCCGAGCACCGTGGTGCCGTGCGACATGAACATGTCGATGTACTCGTTCCCGGCGGTGTCCTGGATGGTGCAGCCGTCGGCGCGCGCCACCTCAAGGTGAGTGCCGGTGAACGGATTTATCCGGAAAGCCGAGGAGATCCCGCCTAACAGGCTGGTCCTGGCCGGCTCCGTGGCTACTTGCATCTTCGAAAGGCCTCCTACCTCGGACATGTGCTCTGTGGATGAATCTCGGCGCTGATGGCGCCTGACGTTTCGGAAGCGTACCCCACGCCGATCGAGCGCTTGGTAACATTTCGCTAACGAAAGTCTTGGCAACACCCGCGCGCCGCTCAGCGCGGCCGCAGGCGCCACCGCGCGACCGAGCCGCCGAGCATCGGTGCCGCCGGATCCCGGCGACACCGGCCCCCACCTTGGGCCAGCGCGACCCGGCTGACCCGCCGGGGGGCGCGAGGTGGGAAAGTGTGCCCATACCTGAACACGAGGATTTGTGATGGCTGAAACCCCAGACCCGCTGCTGTTGATCGTCGGCGAGGTCATCGTCCTTACTCAACGCGACTGCTCGGCCGACCCGCCGACGACACGCGCTCCCGATCCCAGCGGCGCGCCCGCGATCTCGGCCTACATCGCCGCCCGTCTGGGGGTGCCCACCGCGTTCGTCGGCGGCATCGGCGAAGACGGCCCCGGCCGGCTGTTCCGGGACCGCCTGGACGCCGCCGGGGTCCTGCCCGGCACCTTGGCGGTGCGCGCCGACCTGCCCACCGCCACCGCCATCGCCGATTACTTCGCCGACGGCTCGCGCGCCTTCCACTTCTCCGTGGTCGGCAGCGCCGCCACCGCGATCGCCGCCGAGCAGCTGGCTGATCTGCCCGAGCGGGCCAGCTGGATGCACGTGTCCGGTTCGGCGTTGGTCTTCGGCGACCCGCTGGCCGCCACCGTGCTCGCCGCCGCCAAACGCGCCAAGGCCGCCGGCGCCACCATCTGCGTCGATCCGAACATCCGCGCCGAGGCGATCACGCCACCGGCGCTGGCGCAACTGCACGAGCTGGTCGCCATGGCCGACTACGCGCTGCCGTCCGAGGGCGAACTGGAATACCTGGGCATCACCGAACAGTCACTGTTGGAGCGCGGCGTCGTGGTGGTGCACACCCTCGGCCCGGACGGCTGCGAGGTTGCCACCCCGGACGGCGAGCGCACCGCCATCCCCGCGGTGCACGCCGGGCGGACCGACCTGGACACCGACGGCGCCGGCGACACCTTCGCCGCAGCGTTCGTCGCCGCCACCATGGCCGGCGCGCGGCCAGTCGCCGCCGCTCGATTCGCCAGCGAGATCGTCGCCCGCGCGATCACCGTGATCGGACCGATGACGGTCGAGCTCTCCCCCGACGACCTGCGCGCCGCGCGCTCATGACCGATCCGCCACCCCGTCGTCAGCGCGCCCCGCGCCGCGACCCGAGCGGTTCGGGGGCAAGCGCATGAACGGTAAGCGGCGCTGTCTGGCCACCCTCGCCGGAGAGGAGCCCGACCGGGTCCCGGTGTTCCCGCTGCTCATGGGTTTCTCGGCGAAGTTGGCCGGGCGCAGCTACGCCGAGTTCGCCTCCGACGGGCACGTGATGGCCGACTCGCAGATGCTCGCGCACGAAACTTTCGACATCGACGCGATCACCGCCTGTTCGGACGCTTTCCGCATCGTCGGCGATCTGGGCGGAGAACTCGTCTTCCCGGAGGACAAGGCACCCTACTCGACGCGACCGCTGATCGGACAGGCCGCCGATCTGGACCGGTTGAAACGCCCGGACGTGGCCAAGCGCGGCGGCCGCATGGCCGATCGGGTCCTGGCCACGCGCCTGATGGCCCAGGGCGTCGGCGACGAATGCCTGGTGCTCGGCTGGGTGGACATGCCATTCGCCGAGGCGTGCTCCGCCTGCGGCGTCAGTGAGTTCATGCTGCTGATGATGGATGAACCGCTGCTGGCGCACAGGATTCTTGCGTTCCTGTCCGATATCGTCGCTGAGTTCGCGGTGGCGCAGATCGAGGCCGGCGCGCCGATGATCGGGGCCGGAGACGCGGCGGCGTCATTGATCTCACCCGAGATGTATCGCGAGTTCGCCCTGCCGTATCAGCAGCGGGTCATCGATGCGGTCCACGCCGCTGGCGGCACGGTGAAGCTGCACATGTGCGGCAACACGATCAAACTGCTCGACGACATGATCACGTCCGGAGCGGATCTGTTCAACGTCGACAACCTGGTGGATCTGTCGCTCGCCAGAAACGCCTACGCAAGCGCTGGCAAGGCGTTCAAAGGAAATGTCGACCCAGTGTGGGGCATGTTGTTCGCCACGCCGGAGGAATGCCAGGCCAGGGCAATCGATTGCATGTCGGCGAGCGCGGGGACGAAATACTTCCTGGGCCTGGGCTGCGAGGTCCCACGGGACGTCCCGCACGAAACCTTCCGGGCGTTCTGCGCCGCGCCCGAGGCGTACCGTTCGCAGCCGCGCCCAGCCACCGCCGACTCGCCATGACCCCCCCAGGGGACCCCAGCGCGCCCGAGACATCCCGAGACCACAGACCACCAGTGAGGCCGAGCCATGAGCCGTAGAGAAGACTTCCGCAGGACGCTGCGGCACGAGCAGCCGGAGAACCTGATCGTCGACTTCGGGGGCAACCCGCTGTCCAGCATGGAGGGGCGCAGCATGCGCACCCTGCTGGATTTCTTGGGCTACGCGCCCCCGCCGGACGCCGAGCGGATCTTGTTCGGCCGGGTGGCGCGGCTCGACGATCGCCTGCTCACCCATTTCGACATCGACACCCGTTCCGTGGGCACGATTCTGCGTCCCCAGGAATCCCAATTCCGGATGATCTCTGATGACGAGTACATCGATGAGTGGGGCATCCGGCGCCGCTACACCGGGATGTACTGGGATATCGTCTCCAGCCCGTTGCGTGGGGCCACCGTGGATGACCTCGA
>WQZC01000015.1 GCA_009780925.1 Actinomycetes bacterium
CCGGGACCGCGCCGCCGTGGAAAATGTCCACCGGCTTGGGCAACGGCCGCGCCGCCCCACCATCGACTGAGACCGCCACCTTGGCGAACAGGCCCAGCGGGTCGCCGGCGCCGTTGAAACCCAGTCCCAACTTGAACGCGATCAACTTCTCCCCAGCCGGCGCGCCGCGCGCCGCGTCACCCGAGCCGTACCGAACGATCGGGCCGAGCGCGGTCAGCCGGATCCCACCATTGACCGACCCGATCACCGCCCCAGCCGGGGCCGTCGGCACCGTCTGGCCACCACCCAACTCAGTCACCGAGACGAAGGCATCCTTGCTCGCCGGCGGCGGCGGGGGCGGGGTCAGACCACCGGCGCCCACCGGCGGCTCATGCCCGTCCGGCCTTTTCAGTGAGGCATCCGCGGGCGGCGCGCTGGGTTTCCCACTCGCCGGCTGGCTGGCGGCGGTGAGGACTGCCTTGCCGCCTGCGGCCACCCCCGACAACCCGAACCGCAGGTACTCGGCGGCCGGGTCGCCATCGACGAACAGGACCGGGCCGCACCACAACGCGCCAGAGACATCCGTCTTGGACGCGCCCTCCGCCGGCGCGTCCGGAACCGCGTAGTAACAGCGCGCGGGGTCGCCGTGGGCACCGTGCCGCGAAGTCACCATTGCCGAAGTCGCCGCCTCGGCCGCCGCCAACGGCACCCCCGGCTGATCGATCACCGCGCCATGGAACGTCAGGGCCGGCGAGCCCCCACGCCCGAATGCCGCATATCCTCCAACCCCCAACCCCGCCGCCACAACCAAGCCGACAACCGTCAGCGCCAGCCACCGCCCGCGCCGCGACGGCCCCTCCCGGTGCCCCGACACCTGACCGGCCACCGGCTGACGCGCCGACGGCACCGGCCGAGGCTCAGCATTCAACGGATTCCCGCCCAAATGGCCGGCTCCCGGCGATGGTGGGTTCCGCAGGGCGGTTGGTGCGTGTGAGCCGGGGGCACTGGACTCCTTGGCGGCGGGCCACTGGCCGGCTGTCCCGCCCGACCCCGCAGTCGGCTCCGACGGCTCAGGCGCCCCAGTGAAAGTGGTGTGGATCGCTTTAGCTGCCCTGCGGTACTCGTCGGACCGCAGGGCCCGCTTTGCGACGCACAGGTCCTCTTCGCTGCCAAGAGGTGCGTCGGGAGTCGGGCTCATCTCAACATCCTCTGGTGGTCAGCGCTGGGCCCAACCCAACGTCATGCGGCTTAAGGGTGCTGCCTAAGCATAAAGCGGATCACGGTCGCCAATTCGCGCGATGGGCAGATCTGATCAAGGTCCGACAGATCGACGCGCAGGTGCCCGCAGTCGATCTCTTGAACCAGACGGGACGGCGCCGAAGACCCGAAAAGCCCACTGGCGGGCGTCGGCCAGAGCTGTCGCGAACCGTTGAACCGCCATGGGAGCTCGGCCACCTGACCGTCCAGTCCGATCTCGCCGTCCCCTGCCGGGCGCTGACTCAGCAACGCGTACCCAGTGACCCCGATCGACCAGAGATCGGACAACGGGTCCGGTCGCCAATTGACGCCGATCATCCGATTGCAGGCGACTTTGCGCAACAATTCCGGGGCAGCGAAATCCCAGCGCGTCGGCAACGTTCCATTCGTGGTGATCAACTCTCCGGACGCGTCTGTCCCCATTGGGGCATAAGCATGGGAAAAATCACAGATCACCACCCGTTTGCCATCGACCAAGACATTCAAGGGGTGCGCGTCGCGCCATGCCCCAAGCTCCGTCTCATCAAGGAAGCCGTTGGCGTCGAGCGCGGTCCTGACGACACGTTGGGCCAACGCGACCCGTTCGGTCGTGCCGCGTTCCGATGCCGCTGCGGCCCGCCAGGAGCTCTTTTCGAATCGCTCCAGGATCAGCACGCCGGCGGCTGGCCCGAACCCATCGACCTCGACCGGTCCGGGATAAATGCCGAAACAACGCAGGATCGAACTCAGTCGCGGGTCAGCGGAATTGATGTCCCCGACGAGCTCGGGGAAGATTTGCTGATACGCGTCCCTTTCCCGAGCGAATAGGTCGTCACACGAAACATTGTTCATATAGACATTGCTTCGAACAATCTTGGCGACGAGCCCGCGGCCCGGGCTCACATCAGCCACCGCCGGATAGATCCCCGACGCTTTGGGCGCGCCGCTGGAATGCGTCGGCTGGTAGATCGCGTGGTTGTCGTCGACGTCGATCCGCACATTGCCCAAGCCGTCAATCGGCACCGAGAAGACGGTCATCACGCGCCCCGCTCGACAACGCCGACGGCGACCGTGCCGTTGTCCGACATGCCGCGCTCGCGGGCCTCAGCCAACGTCGCCAGCACCAGCTCACCCGGACCCGAGCTGCCCGCCGCCAGCCACGACAGCACCAACGGGCTCACCACCCGGTCCACCCCGTCGGTCACCGCGACCACGACATCGCCCGCCCGCGCCTGCACCAGCGCGATCGTCGGCGTCGGGTCCCCGTCCGCTGCGGCCAGATACCGTTCCAGCCGGTGCTCGGCCGCCGGGTCAGTCGACTCGTAGCCCATCCGGGCGGCCACCGCCGCCGCGTTGTCCAACTGGCTGGCGTAGACCAGTTGGTGGCCCCGCAGCAGCAGCACCCTGGAGTCGCCGACCGTCACGAGCCACAGCCGGCCGTCCGGTTCCAGCACCGCCCCGGCGAGGGTCGCGCCCAGCGCGCTTGGCTGGCCCCCGAGGCGGCGCACCAGGTCAGCCGGCAAACCGAGCAGCCCGTCCGGAATGGCCGCGGGCGGGACCGCGCGCGCGAACTGGGCGAAACCGTCCACAACCGCCTGCGCCGCGGGGCCCGCCTCAGGCCGGGCGCCCATCCCGTCGGACACCACGATGAACAAATCACCGGCGGCGAACCGGTCGTTCTGGTGCTCCCGATCGCCGATCCGCTGGTCGGCCGCGCACCGCAGCACCAACCTGCCACCGGCGCTCATCGCGCGCGTCCGCGCCGCTCGCCCAGCATCGCGTCGAGCACTGCGTACTCGGCGTCGGTCACCACGCCGGCCTCCGACAGTCTCCCGCCGATCAAGGCGCAGCCATTCGCGCGGCTGAACATGTCCGAGGAACGGTTGATGCCGAGCTGGCGCAGTTGGCGGTCCGCCTCTTCCTCGCCAGTGCCCAGGGACTTGGTTTTGTGGAACAACGTGTCCAACATCCGGTCCGCTCGTTCGTAGTTCTCCACCTTGGTGTCGGGGAAGCAACCGATGAACAAGGCGCGGAACTGCTCGATCGAGTCTTCCGGCACCGAATCGGCGGGGCCTCGCGAACGCAACAGCGCCACCGCTCGCCCGTCGGCGACCGCCGCCCAGGCCACCAACGCCACCACCTGCTTTTCCGGGGGTCGCCCCGGACCGCCGCGCCAACCCGCCGCGAACAGTCGCGCGCGACACGCGTCGCGGGCCGGATCGAAAGCGGGCCGAGTCGAAAGCGTTGTGACGTCGGCATCTGCGGCCCCCTGCGTCAGCGTGAAGCACAAGGCGTCGCGCCATGGGGGATTCAGGTTCCCAGCGTTGTTCTCAGGCAGGTATTGCAGGCTCACGCGATCCCCCGGGAACACCTCCACCCACACCTTGGGCGGCACCTCGAACCCCACCCGCGTCCCGGGCAGGGGCTGTCTCGCGCGCGCGGCGGCGTCGGGCGCCCGCACCGTCTCCGCGTCCGGATCGACCCTGAGGCGCCAATCGGAGTGCTGGTTGGCCCGCGTGGCCACGCGGACGCGAGGCTCACCGGACACCTCGTCGACTTCGACGACGAACAGCTCCTTGGGGACCTGCGTTCCAGCCGGAAGCCCCACCTCGTTCGCCGACACCGGCATGAACCGGGAGGCCGCCTCGCCCGACGGCATTCGTTGTCGGCCAAGCTGCAACGCCTGGCCCGGATGGAAACTCCGCTCTCCGGCCGGCACGTCCTTGAGCAGGGACCGGGGCGGCTGGTTGGGATCGGCTGGGAACAGGAGCACGTAGAACATGACCTGCCCGCCTCGCGTCGCGCCGGCGCGACCGACCGGGGGCCACTGCGTTGGGATGGTCATCAGGATGCCTCCTCGGAACGAACTTGGCTGACGCCCACGCTGCCACACCTCGGCGGCGCGGCCAACCGACGATGACGAGAACCGTCACCGCCCCGACCGCTGCGGCGCCGTCGCCAGACGAGCCCGTCGGCTGCGGCAGGATGGACCCCATGGCCCGACCCGACGACGCCCGCGGACAGGTGCCGCGATGACCGACCGCACGTCCCGCCGCGCGTCCCCGCGCGTGATGACCTCTCGCCAGCCCGTGAAGGTGCCATGTTTCGTCTGCCGGGAGGAGTTCCCGGCGGCGGAGGCGAAATGGGTGGACAGCGCCGGCGCGCCAACCGAGCCCAACCCATTGTGGGGCCGCGTGGTGCGCGCGCCAAGCCCATCGGAGCGCGAGGAACTGGAGCGCTGGTACGCCACCGGCGCGCAGCCGCGCTGCCCGAGGAACCATGTGCTGCCGTCATCATGGCGGGACGTGCCATGGCTGGCGATGGTCCTGCTCGGCGACACCGGCAGCGGGAAGAGCAGCTACGTGCGCGGCCTCAAACGCGAGTTGGAGAGCGGATCCGCCGCTGCGGCGTTCGGACTGACCGGCCGGCTGGACAAAGCCTCCGAACCGCTTTGGGAGCGCCGGTACGCCAGCGAGGAGCCAACGCCGCAGCCCGGTGAGCAGAGCGGCGGCGATGAATACGAGCCGGTGGTTTTCGAGATCTTCAGCGAGCAGTCGGACAATTCCGACCACGCTTTCGCCAACTTGCTGGTCTTTGATCCGGCGGGTGAAGCCACCCGGGACCTGCAAAACATCCAGACCTCGATGCCCGGGACCGGCTGGACCCATCTCCGACTGGTTTTCGTGTCACCCGGCGCGGTGCGCGATGGCGACTGGCAAGACGCGGAGGGCACCGCGGGAGAAGCGCGCCGCAGATTGCACAACGTCCGTGAATACGACAGCACGCAGACCGTGGTCGGGCCCAAGCCGTTGACCGCGATAGTCCTCAGCAAGGCCGACCGCTACGAGCCATTCCCCGAGTTCCCTGGCGGTGTGAGCCAGGAGCGCCACTACGCCAACGAGTCGCAGCGGGAAGTGCTCGATGAGATCGTGCGCAACGGCGACGCCCTGTACCGGTTCATGGACGCCTCCGGGGAGGACGCCCAGTCCCTGCTCCGGGTGATCAATCTGATGAGCGAGCCCTACCTTGTCGCGGTCAGCAACGCGCAGTTCAGTTCCACGCGAGCGCCGGTCGGGATCCTCGACCCGTTGCTGCTGATGCTGGGAGCCTCCGGCTCGCTGCCCGAGACGCCCACCGGCCGGGTGCGGCCATGACGGCCCCAGGCGGCGGGATCACCGCACCGGCCGGCGATCGCAAAGTCCCGGGCAGCGGCCTGGTCGGATGCGAGCAGCTGGTCTGGACCTGGGCGAACAACACCATCACCGGTCGTGGCACTGGCGTCGTCGCGCACTCCCTGGGCTGGCCGCAGCCGACCGACCCCACCGGCGGCCTGCGCAGCGCCGTCCGGCTCCTGCGGGAAGGCACCGCGCGCTATGTCAGCGCGGATGACCCCGCGCCGAATTCGGTGGCCCTGGTCGACCTGCCGATCGGGCGCGTGCTGATGCGGCGCACCTATCTGGGCGAGGACGGACCGGGGCGGCCGGGCCGCTCACTGACCCACGCGCTGCTGGACCCGACACGCAGCCTGCACCCGTTGGTGGCGCTGCGGGAGTCGGCTCGGCTGCTGACCGACTGGCCGATCGACGCGCCGGTGGACCGGGCGCTGCCGACCGTCCCGCTGCCCGCGCTGCCGACCGTCCCGCTGCCCGCGCTGCCGACCGCCCAGCCCTCCGCGCCGGCCACTGACGTCGGCGCCATCGCGCCAACTGTCGGCCCGGAACCGCTGCGCCGCGCGACGGCGGCCGTGCTGCTCGCGCGGCTCGCCGGCGTCCGGGTGTTCATCAGCCAGGCGCCGGCCTTGGACGAGTTGCTCGGCGCGGTCTTCGAGACGCTTCCGGCCGCGCTGGTCGCGGGGGTGACGTTCTCCTCCTTCGAGGCGTCACCGGCCAGTTCGCCGGCGCTCATCTGTGGCACCAGGGAACCGTTCTCCGATCAGGCCGCAGTGCCCGGTGGCGTGATCCTGTCGCTCGACGGCCCCCCAGCCAGTGCGCTCGCGGATCTGGTTAACGCGGACGAGCTGCCGGGTCTGACCGCGGTGCCGGGCGCGGCCGACCTGCTGGGCGTTGCCGATCGGCTGGTCGCCGGGCGGCTGGCGCTGGGCCGATGCCCCGCGCCGGACAGTCTGGCAACAGTGGACGAGTTGTGCTACTGGGCGCGGATCGAGGGGTTGACCGAGCAGGATCCGGCCCAGCTGTCCGCCGCGGAGGTCGATCAGGTGCTCGCCGCACCGTCCGCCACCGCGTGGCTGGTCCGAAAGGGTGCGGACTGCGCCGTGCGCCGGCTCCTGGGGTTGACCAACCACCTTTCCGCGGACGCGGCCTCAGTGCTGGACCTTGCCTCGGCGGCGGGCGCGGAGCCGGTCCGCGCCATAGTGCACGCCACGCTCGCCGAAGAAATCGCCAAAGGGAACGGCGAGCTTCGATGGCCCCTTCTCGCTCGCGGTGCCTCGCAAGAATCGCTCGACGCGGCGGTGGTGCGTGCGGCTCAGGGCCTGGTCGCTCATAACCGGGCCAGGGCGGTGTCTGCTCGCGAATTGATCCCGCTGCTCGTGGACGCCTCCCCCGGTGGCCTCGACCTTGACTCCGGCTGGTGGCTGGACGTGCCCAGCAGCGCCGATGAGGTCGTCCGCCTCGGGTGGACGAGGCTCGCCGAGGCGGCGATCCGTTGCTGGTGGCTTGAGTCACCGCGTGAAGCCGTCGCGGACGCGGTGATGGTTGCCCTCTCCCGCAAGTTTCCCGAGCGGGTGGCGTGCTCGCTCGACGCGATGCTGTTCCAGGGGGCCGATCTCTCCGAGTTCGTCGCGGGCCAGGACACGGTGACCGATCGCTTGACGCGTCTAGGTGGGGGCGACCCCGCAGAAACGACCCCCGTGCTGTCGGCAATGGCGTCTCTACCCACCGTCCCCACCAGGACCGCGCTTCCTCAACCGCAGGCGGAGTCCCCGAGCCCGGCCGATGACGTGTGGTCGGGCAAGCACCGTCCGGAACGATGGGTTGACCCGCTGACGGTTTGGACGGCCCTTTGCTTGGGTTGCGCGCTTGCCTGCGTTGCCGTCGGCATGGTCGCCTGGTCCTTGGACTCGCATGCGGTGGGCGGGATTGCTCTAGCGGTGGCGGCCGTGTACTTCATCGTCGGTGGCTTCTCAGCGGGCCGGTGGGTTGAGCGCCGATGCGTCCAGTCGGGCCGCCTGCGGAACGAAAGGGCGAGACAGCGCGGGGGGACGCGGCCGCCAGGGCGATCGGGCGATCAGCCCTGACCGTCGGCTGGTGATGCGCGCTGGGTCGCGTGACGGAAACCGGCAAGACAACTGGCTCATGACCCTGGGCGGTGAAAGCGTGGCCTTCACTGAAGTCCGTCCTTTCCCAGAGAGGTGAGCGCCAATGTCCAACCTGGCCGTTCTGATCCTGATCGTGCTTACGGGGGGAGTGATCGCGGCGGCCCGCAGCCAGCGCTTCCGCGACTGGATCGCCACTCACGGCGGCGCCGCTGCCACCGGCTCCAGCGCCGGCGGTGGGTCCAGCATCAATATCCCGGACGCCGTCGCCGCCGCCGGGGTGGCGAGCACGAAACAGGTCGGATCAACAGACCTGCAACCGTCTTTCTTCCTGGTTGGCCTTCCCGAGGGCGACCTTTCAAGCACCCGGACGGTGAACAAGGAGATCTGCGCCGCAGCGATTGAGAAGTTGAAGGCCAAAGGAACGCGGCAGGCGCGGCGGCGGGGCGCGACGTTGAAGGCCAACGACCGGATCGTCATCAACTACGTGGCGGCTGACTCGCCCACGGTGCTGGCCGGCTTCGGACCAATCGAGACCCCGACGGACTGGACGACGACCAGCCACATCGCCCTCGGCAGCCCCATAGCGACCACGGGCGCGGGGGCCACGGCGGCCGGCCGCTCGCGCAACGGGAGCAAACCGAGCGGTTCCTGGCTGGTCAAGCTCGTCGTTGACGGCACCACGTTGTGCTCCACGCCGGTCGGCCCGGGCCGCGTCGCCGCCACCGTCGGCCGGGACCCCGGCTGCGCGATCGTGGTGCCGGCGGAGCACACCGGGGTGTCACGCAACCACTTGACCGTCATATACGACGAGCGCGGCAAGGTTCTGACCGCCGTCGACAAATCCAAGCTCGGCTCGACGCTCAGCTGCGCCGCAGGCGTCGTCGAACTGCCCTCCGGCGTCCCCACGCAGATCACCAAGGGCGACTCGATCGCCTTGGTCGACGACGGCAGCGTCCGCCTCCGAATCGCATAAGCGACAACCCCCAATATGGCGGTGGCTCCGCCGGGCGAATGGCCCGGCGGAGCCACCGCCATTTCTGCCACGCGCGCACCGGGTGCCGGCGTGACGGAAGCCGGCGCCGCGAATGGCATTGGCGCTCGCTCGGTGAAAACGTCGTCTCACAACCAGGTCATGTCCCCGAAAGGTGAAGGCAAATGTCCGCCACATGGTTCAAGGGGC
This sequence comes from Actinomycetes bacterium, assembly GCA_009780925.1. Lineage (GTDB taxonomy): Bacteria > Actinomycetota > Actinomycetes > Mycobacteriales > Jatrophihabitantaceae > WQZC01. The sequence goes on from WQZC01000015.1 coordinate 8,673, forward strand.
TGATGCGCTCATGACCGCGGCCCATCCGATCGCTCACGACAGGACAGCGCCGCGCGTCGCCGCGGCGGCGTTGCGCAGCGGTGCCGTCGCGGCCGGCGTGGTGTTGGCCGTCACGCTGGTCGGCGGCCCGCAGGCGATGGTCGCGGCGCGTGGCACCGCGGCGTTGGCCGGCGCGCTGACCATCATGTGCGCGCTGGTCACGCCGCGCGACTTCAGCTTCGTGCCGCGGGTGTACGGCGCGGTGGTCGCGGTCGGCGCGCTGCTGGAGGCGCGTCTCGGGACCGGCGGGCGCGGACTGACGCTGCTCGGCGTCGCGGCGGCCGGGGCCTACCTCGCGATGACCACGCTGGTGCGCTCGGCGCTCTGGCGGCGGCTGACCAAACCCGGCATGGCCGGTTGGGTCGGCACTGGCGCCGTGCTTGTGGCGCTGGCGCTGCGGTTCGCCCCGATCATCCAGGGCCGCCTAGCGTTGGCGAGCGGACAGCTCGCGCTCGGCCCGGCCTCCCTACAGATCGGCGAGTTCACCAGGCCGACCCTCATCGTCGGGGTGGCCCTGGTCGCCTGGGACGCGGGACTGGGCATCATGTCTCGGACCTTCGGCGCGAGCCACCAGGTGGCGCAGGTGGCGATCACCGGCTTCGCCTGGTGCGGCTACCTGGCCATCCTGGCCTCGGTCGATCTCGGCCCCGCGCTGATCACCGCCGTCATCACCGTGGCCGTGCTGGTCCAGGTGCTCGGACCGATCACGTGGACCGCCCGCACGCGGCGCGCGGCCGGCTGGGCGCTGGTCGCGGCCGTGGTCGCGGGGCTGCTCCTGGTCACCACCAACACGCTCCTGTCCGGGAGGATCCGCGCGCTGTGGCACCCCGTCGGCCAGGCCGCGCACGCACTGAACGCGATGCGGTCCGGTGGGCTGCTCGGCGGGGGGATCGGCTCATCGCCGTTCGCGGTCACGGTCCCGGTCGCGAAATCCGACGAGCTGCCCGCGATTCTGTGCGCGGATCTGGGGGCGCTCGCTCTCGGCGCGACGATCGTCGCGTTGACGACGGCGCTGGCCGGGCTGACCGTCGCGTCGCGCGCCCGGCGCACCAGCGACGGCGCGATCGCCTTCGGACTCTCGCTGGCCATGCTGATCCAGACCGGGTGGTGCCTCCTGGCCGTGCTCGGGGTGCTGCCGCTCACCGGATTGTCGGTGCCCGGCCTGGTCGTCACCGGGTCGAGCGTCATCCCCACCGAGCTGATGCTCGGTTCCATCGTCGGCCTGCTGGCCGCCTCCGGCAACGCCCGGGCGATCTCGGCCGACCCGCTCGGCAGGACGCCAGCCGCGGCGACCCGTCGTCTCGCGCGGCCGGTGATCCTGGTCGCGCTCGTCGCGTGCCTGGCGGTGACTCTGGTCAAGCCGGCGATCACGACGCGGGACCAAATCCTGCTCCCCCGGGGTCGCATCCTCGCTGCCACCGGCGCGGTCATCGCCACGTCGAAGGACGGGAACCGGGTCTACCCGCGCGGGGCGGAGATGGCCGACCTGGGCATGCTCGACCAGGTCAACTTCGCCCAGTACGGCCTGGAGTCGACCACCGCGAACCTGCTCGTCGCGGGCGGGGCCGCGAACGGCGCCGTCCTCGGGTCGCTGCTGCGCCCGACCGACCCGACTCCCGCCGACGTGGTCACCACCATCTATCCGCAGGTCCAGCGGGCTGCCAGCGACGGCATCGGCGAGTACCGCGGCGAGGCAGCAGTGCTCGATGCCACAGACGGATCCCTGCTGGCGCTGTACTCCTCGCAGGAACCGGACCCGGAAACCTGGGACCAGGGGCCGCCGCCCGCGCGCTCCCGGCTGGACTGGTTCGCCCCTGGCAGCACCGCGAAAATGATCACTGCGTCGGCCGCGCTGATCTACGGGGTGTCCTCGCAAGGCGCCCCGACCCAACTGGTCCCCCTGCCGAACGGGCAGAGCGTCCAGAACGAGGACGGCTTCACCTGCGGCGACCCCAGCATCAACACGATGTTGATCGAGTCGTGCAACACCACGGCGGCGTTCTTGGGCACCAAACTCGGTCCCTCCCGGTTGAAGGCCGTGGCGGACAAGTACTTCGGCGCGGACCGGCCGCTCCCCTACGACGGCGGCTCGGCCCTGAACCTGAGTACCGGGCTCACCGACGCCACCAACCTCGGCGACACCGCCCGCACCGCGTTCGGGCAGCAGGACATGCGGGCGAACGTGTTGGACATGGCAGTGGTCGGCGAGGTCATCGCGCACTCGCTGAGCTCGACCGCGCGCACCCCGGCACCGCGAGTGATCGCGGGCGTCTGCGACGGAGCCAAGCTCGCCCCGGTCACCGAGCGCGCCACCGTCGGGCCCGCGCTGCCGGCCCGCGTGGCCAAGACCGTCTACGCCGGGATGCTCGGCGCGGTGCGCGGCGGGACCGCGACCGGCCTGGCCACGCCCGGCCGCGAGATTGCCGCAAAGACCGGCACGGCCGAGGCCCAGTCCGCCGATGGCGCGCCGCTGACCGAGTCCTGGGTGGTCGCCATCGTGGACCACCGGTGGGTGATCGCGGCGCACATTCAGCTGCCCGGCTCGGTGGAATCGTCCGCCGCGGTGGACGCCGCCGCCCAGATCGTCACCGCGCTGCCCGCCGGCGACACGCAGGCCCACTGCTGACCCAACGCTGACCCAACACGTCACGCCGCTGGACCGGCCGACGCTACGAAAACGCCGGAGTGGGGCGGCCCCGTTGATCGGGGCCGCCCCACTCCGGGTTGCGACTTCGCGCCGCGGCGGCGCCTTCACTGCCGCGCCGCCGCGGGGTGGACTCAGAAGTCCATGTCACCGCCGGGCATGCCGCCGGCGGGCGCGGCCGGGGTCTTCTCCGGCTTGTCCGCCACCACTGCCTCGGTGGTCAGGAACAGCGCGGCGATCGACGCGGCGTTCTGCAACGCCGAGCGGGTGACCTTGCACGGCTCGACGATGCCGGCCTCGAACATGTCGACGTACTCGTTGTTGGCGGCGTTCAGGCCGTGGTTGGCCTCCAGGTTCTTGACCTTCTCCGCCACGACGCCGCCCTCAAGGCCAGCGTTGACGGCGATCTGCTTGAGCGGCGCCTCCAGCGCGGTGCGCACGATGTTCGCGCCCGTCGCCTCGTCGCCGGACAGGCCCAGGTCGTCGAACGCGGTCGCCGCAGCGTTGAGCAGCGCCACGCCGCCACCGGGCAGCAGGCCCTCCTCGACCGCAGCCTTGGCGTTGCGCACGGCGTCCTCGATGCGGTGCTTGCGCTCCTTGAGCTCCACCTCGGTGGCCGCCCCGACCTTGATCACCGCGACGCCGCCGGCCAGCTTGGCCAGCCGCTCCTGCAGCTTCTCCCGGTCGTAGTCGGAGTCGCTCTTGTCGATCTCGGCGCGGATCTGGTTGACCCGGCCCTGGATCTGGTCGGCGTCGCCGCCACCCTCGACGATGGTGGTCTCGTCCTTGGTGGTGACGAACTTGCGGCAGCGGCCGAGCAGGTCGAGCGTGGCGTTCTCCAGCTTCAGGCCCACCGTCTCGGTGATGACCTGGCCGCCGGTGAGGATCGCCATGTCCTGCAGCATCGCCTTGCGGCGGTCACCGAAGCCCGGGGCCTTGACGGCGACGGACTTGAAGGTGCCGCGGATCTTGTTGACGACCAGGGTGGCCAGCGCCTCGCCCTCGACGTCCTCGGCGATGATCGCCAGCGGCTTGCCGGCCTGCATGACCTTCTCCAGCAGCGGGAGCAGGTCCTTGACGTTGGAGATCTTGCCCTCGTGGATGAGGATGTACGGGTCTTCCAGCACCGTCTCCATGCGGTCGGCGTCGGTGACGAAGTACGCCGACAGGTGGCCCTTGTCGAAGCGCATGCCCTCGGTGAGCTCCAGCTCCAGGCCGAAGGTGTTGCTCTCCTCGACGGTGATGACGCCTTCCTTGCCGACCTTGTCCATCGCCTCGGCGATCAGCTCGCCGACGGAGGAGTCAGCGGCCGAGATCGACGCGGTCGCGGCGATCTGCTCCTTGGTCTCGACGTCGCGGGCACCGTCGGACAGCGTCGTGGATACCGACTCGACGGCCTTCTCGATGCCGCGCTTGAGCGCCATCGGGTTGGCGCCGGCGGCCACGTTGCGCAGACCCTCGCGGACCAGCGCCTGGGCGAGCACGGTAGCGGTGGTGGTGCCGTCGCCGGCTACGTCGTCGGTCTTCTTGGCGACCTCTTTGACCAGCTCGGCGCCGATCTTCTCCCACGGATCCTCAAGCTCGATCTCCTTGGCGATGCTCACCCCGTCGTTGGTGATGGTGGGAGCTCCCCACTTCTTCTCCAACACGACGTTGCGGCCCTTGGGCCCAAGCGTCACCTTGACGGCGTCGGCGAGGGTGTTCATGCCGCGCTCGAGGCCACGGCGGGCCTCTTCGTCGAACGCGATCAGTTTGGCCATGCGGTGTCGTCCTTACCTTCGTAGATGGACTTATGGATGCTCCGGGCCGCGCGCGGGCGCGGTCGTGGAACAACACGCCCCGTCTGCGATGCCCGCGACGGACGGCGCATCCATTCAGCGCCTCACCGAGCCGGCGGCGTTGGCACTCAGCCTAGCCGAGTGCCAACCCAAGGTTTAGCACTCTCGGGGCGAGAGTGCAAGGCGAGGTTGTCGCGCGGGGCCGCCGACGCGACTGAACCGCCCTGGCCCAGCTCGCACAGGGCGGGCCGGGCCAGGGACGGATTCGGTTGTTGATCAGACCGCCAGGACCGGCTGAACCGCGCGTCGGCGTGACCCGCGCACCGGCCCGGCGGCGTTGTCAGCCGACGATGCGCACCGCGTCGGCTTGCGGGCCTTTCGGGCCTTGGACGACCTCGAACTCAACCCGCTGGTTCTCTTCCAGTGAACGGTAACCATCGGCCTGGATGGCGGTGTAGTGGACAAACACGTCCTGCCCCCCGTCCACGGCGATGAAACCGTAACCCTTCTCGTTGTTGAACCATTTGACAGTGCCCTGTGCCACGTGCACTCCTTGCTTGGCGCCTCGGTGCCGGCTCCACCCATCGTGGAACCGTGGTCTTCGTTCTCCATCCGCTTCGCCGCAGCGCCCTGGGGCTCCCCCGTGTGGTACTGGCCAGTCGAAACTCGTGAAACTATGACCGGCCCGCACGGTACACGCATTTCCCAGCCCACCACTAGGCTTGTTCACAGGTTGATGCTGAGCCGTGATGATCCTGTAATAGTCGCCGGTCGCGCCACTCTCGCGACCGTGTTAAGCGGACGTTGGAATGGGTGGTATCGCGACTGTCGAACGGCCCGCCACTAGCCTTGGCGACGTGCCAGAGCAACCGCCGCAAGCCGCGCGACCCGTCCCTGAGCTGACCCATGTCGACGCCGCCGGCGCGGCGCGGATGGTGGACGTTTCCGCCAAAGCCGTCACGGTGCGGGAGGCGGTGGCCGCCGGACGTTTCGTGACCACCGCCGAGGTGATCGACCTGCTGCGCCGCGACGGGCTGCCCAAGGGCGACGCGCTGGCGGTCGCGCGCATCGCCGGGATCGCCGGAGCCAAGCGCACCCCGGACCTGGTGCCGCTGTGCCATCCGATCGCGCTGCACGCCGTGGACGTCGCGCTCGACCTGGGGCCGGCTGAGGTCACGATTACCGCGACCACGCGCACCGCCGACCGCACCGGGGTGGAGATGGAGGCGATGACCGCGGTGGTCGCCGCCGGGCTGGCCCTTTACGACATGGTCAAGGCGGTGGACCGAGCGGCGACGCTGACCGACGTCCGTCTGGTGCGCAAGGCCGGCGGGCGCAGCGGCGAGTGGTCGCGATGAGCACCGAAGGCGACAGCGAGCGAGGACCCGCAGGCGAGCAGCGCCGAGGACCGGAACGAGCGCGGAGCCGAGCGATCAGCGCTGCGGTTATCACTTGCTCGGACCGATCTGCGGCTGGGCTGCGCGCGGACGTCTCTGGCGAGCTGGCGGCCGAGCTGCTGGCGGCGGCCGGCCAGGAGGTGCTGTCGCGCGCCGTGGTTCGCGACGACGTGGCCGACATCCGCGCCGCCGTGTCTTCGGCGCTGGCGCTGGGCGTGGATGTGGTGCTGACCACCGGCGGCACCGGCCTCGCCCCCACTGACGTCACGCCCGAGGCGGTGCGCCCGATGCTGGATCGGGAGATTCCCGGCATCGCCGAGGCGCTGCGCTCCGGGGCGGCGGCGCGGGTGCCGACCTCGGTGCTCTCGCGGGGCGTGGCCGGTTCGATCGGCCGGACGCTGGTGGTGACGCTGCCCGGTTCGACCGGCGGGGTCCGGGACGGGTTGGCGGTGCTGGCCCCACTGTTCGCGCACATCATCGATCAGCTCGCCGGTGGCGACCATCATCCGGGAGGTGGCGTGTGAGTCACGAAGAGGTGCCGGTCGCGGCGCTGGTCGCGGTCACCGACGCGCCGCTGGATGTGTCCGCGCATGAGCGCGCGGTGGCCCGGTGCTCGGCCGGGGCGACGGTGGTGTTCTGCGGCGTGGTGCGCGACATCGACGCCGGTCGCGCCGTGGTCGGGATCGAATACGAGGCGCACCCGGACGCGGGCCGCGTGCTGCGGGAGGTCGCTGATCAGCTGGCCGCCGAGCCGGGGGTGCTCGGTCTCGCGGTGAGCCACCGGGTCGGCCCGCTGGCCGTCGGCGACGCGGCATTGGTCGCGGCGGTGAGCAGCGGGCATCGGGGCGAGGCGTTCGACGTCTGCGCGCGCCTGGTGGACGAGGTGAAGCGGGTGCTGCCGGTGTGGAAGCGGCAGGTGTTCGCCGACGGCACCGACGAGTGGGTGAACTGCCCGTAGCGCCGGTACCGGCGTCGGCGCCGTCCCCGGGGCGGCGGGAGCCGCCAGGAACCCACGTCGAGGATTCCGCCAACCGAACAACGCTAGAACAGCGCAAGTTGCGACGATCTTGGCACCGTCCGAATGGATACTGGCCGACGGTCCTGCGGCAACGGTTGCTCAGCGCAGGCAAACCCCTGCAGCGTTGGTGGACGCGGTGGCGCGCCGTCTCGCTGCTGGGCCAGCACCGCCAGCGCGGCGCGGGTGGTCGATGGGAGCCGGAAGCGGGTGTAGACGGCGCGCACCGCCTCCGCGTCCAACGGCAGCGCGCCCGGGCCGGCCCCTTGATCAACACCCGCAGCCGATCCCGCAGCGGCAGCGAAGTCCACCCCTAGCGGCAGATCGGCGCGCATCGTCATCACCTGGCAGGCGAGCTCCCAGGCGTCCCGCGCGGCCGGGTCGGTCAACCGCCGGGCGACGCCGGCCCCGGCTGCGGCCCGCACCCGCGCGCCACCGGTCGCAGCGTCGTCGAACACCGCGCGCGCCGAGCCGAGCGCGGCGAGCAGCCTGGCCGCCGTCTTGGCGCCGATGCCGCGCACCCCGGGCAGGTTGTCCGCTGGGTCGCCGCGCAGCGCGGCGAAGTCGCGGTACTGGTCCGGGCGAACGCCGAGCAGCGTCACCAGCCGCGCGGGGGTGAGCATCGGGGAGGCGAGCACCCCGCCGTTGATGATTCGCAGCACGCTGGTCCGCTCGTCGATCAGCGCGAACGCGTCTCGGTCGGAGGTGACCAGCACCGTGGCGGCGCCGCCATCGCCCGCCTGCCGCGCGGTGGAGGCGAGCACGTCGTCGGCCTCCAAGCCCTCCGGGATGACCACCGCCACGCCGAGGTCCCGCAGTGTCTCGCTGGCGAGCCGCAACTGGCTGACCAGCGCGTCGGCCTTGGCGGCCCGGTTGGCTTTGTATTGCGGCCAGCGCTGCCGGCGCAGGCTGCTCGCCGGGTCATCGAAGCCGACCACCACGACATCGGGCTCGATCCGTTCCACGGCCGCGACCAGCTGGGTGAGCAGCCCGCGCACCGCCCAGGCAGGCTGGCCGTCGTCGGTGCGCGCGGTGGGGCTGCCGGCGGCGCCGGCCAACGCGTGGTAGGCGCGGTGCACCAAGGAGTTGCCGTCCACGGCCAGCACGGTGCGGGTCGGCCGCTCGCTCGCGTCAGCCATCAACCCCGCCCATCGCTAGGGGTCGGCTCGCGCTGGCGGGCGCGCCCGCTCACGTCAACCATCACGACCCAGCCCGCAACCGCTCACCGCGCGACCGCTTAGCCGCCGGCGAACGGAGGCAGCACATCGACGGTGGCATCGGCCGGCAGAACGGTGTCGTCCGCAGCGGCGATCCCGTCAATGAGCAGGCTGGCGACCCGCATCACCGCGCTCAGTGAGTCCCGCCCGGCCAGCATCCGCCGCAACTGGCCGGCTGTGCTCGCGGTGAGGAGTTCCTCGGCGCAACCAGCAGCGCGCCGGGAACCCGCCCAGTAGCGCACCGTCACCGTCACTCCCACCGCGTCCGTCGCTTCCGCCGTCGCGTCCGCCGCCTCGTCCTGGTTCGCCTCAGCCACATCGACCATCCAAACACGGCGCCCGCTGGATCACCCGGCCACGGGCACCGATGGCGGCCGGCAGCGGCCCGGTCGGCCACGCGCGCCGTTCACGGCCCGGCGGGGCGCGGCGCGCGACACTTACCAGCGTGAGCGAGCCAACCGCGCGGCGCCCGGATCGCGGGCCGGTGCTGCCCGAGGTCACCGACGACGAACTGCCCGAGCGCACCGCCGACCCTCGCGACGAGGACCGGCGCAGCCGCGAATGGTACGAGCGGGAACGCCCGCCCCACCACGACCGCTGACACCGGGACGACCCCGTGAGTCGTCAATCACCTGTCCTGAAGCGCGCGTGCGCCCAAAGCTGTCCCGGCGCCGCGCTGGCGCCGCCACGCCCTTGACAGCGATTCCTGCTGGACGCGATCCCGACGCATCTCACTGATCTTGAACCGGATAGCACTGGCCGGTCGGGGAGCGAAACCATGTTTGCGGGTTGTCCAGCACCGCCAGAGCTTCGTCACGCGTGCCATTCACGGCTGTGATCAAAGCCTGAGGCATTGGTAGTCATGAACGAATCCGGGTGCCCCGGCGCGAGCGAGACTTTCCAGCACGTCCGCATCGGTCAGCGGTGGGTTACTGGTAGAACGGGCCTGCCGAGCGATCACCCATTCAAGGTCGTCCGGGTACAGATCAAGCATGTCGCGCAGGAAGGAGTCAACGCCAACGGCTTCCAGGGCAAACTTCGACAATTCCTCAGCCGGGAAGTCTTTGAGATTATTGGTGACAATGAGATCCGCACTTGCCTTGTATGCCGCCGCGACGACATGCCTATCGTCGGCGTCAGGGAGAAACACTCGCTCGATAATCTCTTCGTAGCCGCGGACGTCGGCTTCCGGAAACGCGCTGCTCATATTCGCGAAACGGTAATCCACTCGGGCCGGAGGCAGATAGGGATGGATGCGCTGGACCGCCCGCCTGGCTTCCAGGAGAATTCGCGTGGACCACAACGGGCGAAATAACCCTCGTTGGGCACAACGAAGAACAGTGTCGGTCAACGCGATGGGCACCAACACATTAGCGTCCAAGAAAGCCGAAAACATCACAGATCCTTGGCGTGGCGGGCCTCGTCAAGTGCGTCGGCATACATCTCCGCAGTTTCATCGTAAAGGCCGTCGGCTGCAGACTGCCGCGTCATCTCCGCAAGCAAAGCATCCCGCCGAACATCTTGGTTGCGTTTGAAAGCAAGAACGTCATCCAGCCTCAAGATCCGGTGCCGACGAGGCTGTTCGTAAGGGACGGCACCATCTTCCAGCAACCGAACCAGCGTCGGGCGAGAAACACCAAGGATCTGCGCTGCCTGACTGGTGGTCAACCGCAGTGACACGGGGGCGACAGTGACCGCCGAGCCGTTAGCCATCGCGAACACCACTCGCTTGAGCACGTCGTAGACCTGTGGCGGGATGTCAGTGCGCGTGCCGTCAGGCGCTATGAGACTCGCCTGCGTCTCATAGCTAGCCAGGAACGCTTCAATCTCCTCGATCAGGCTCACGTCACTCGGTGGCAGAACCGTCTTCTCCGTGCGCTCACTGGCGCGACGGGGCTGGGTGTCATCCATGCCGCCGAGCCTACCCCCGAAACGGCCAGGACGTAAGATACGGCCAGAACGAACACCATCACCTCGCCTAGTCGAGAACGCCAAGAGCCCACCGGCACCGCCCGCGAACCAACGAGCCAGGCACGACTCATGCCAGGCTGTCGCAGGCGCCGAGATGACCATCTGGGAGCGCTTCCGGCAGCGGCTCACGGTTCGAGCACATCCAAGGCGGTTGACTGCCCGTGGGAACTCAGGACACACGTGGCCGCGACTGGAACGAGCGGGAGCGACGGCCGCGCCGGTGCGCCGAGTCCGGCAGGTTCGGGAATGTCACGCTAGTCAACGTGATCAGCGCCGCGCTGGGCGCAGTCGGCACGGTCGTCTCTTTGGAGGTCGCATTGACAACTGTGCCACGGCTAGACGAGAGCTTCGTGGCACGACCATGAGGCCGAGACCCGTTGCTTTCACACCATGACGCATCGGGAGCACTCACCAGGCGCATGTCCGGGCCAGCATCTGGTCTGCGTGCAGGCACCACCAAGGGCCGGGTCAGCAAGGTCGAAGACTTTGCTGACCCGGTTTCGTCGCGTGGCGGCAGGTGGTTTCGGTCAGCCGTTCGCCCATGCCCGCGACCGGCGCCGCAACCTCGGCATCGGTCCCGCGGAGGATGCGCGTCAGCCCGTGGTGGTGACCGCCGGTTGATCGCTGGCGCAGTGCTTGCACCTGCTCGCGCCTATCGGCAGATCGTCGGACAGGCAGGCCGGGCACGTCTTGGTCGGCGCTGGTTCGCCGAACACGACCCGCCCAAGGCGACTCTGCCCGTGCTTGTACGGCACCACGATCAGGAAGTACACCACCGCCATGAAGATCACGAAATAGACGACGGCGGAGATGAACGACCCGATGTCCAGGTAGGTCGCCTTGTTGCCCGAGGCGCCGAGTTGCCAGCCCAGGCCGATCGCGCTGCCGCCTTGCGTGGCCGCCACCAACGGGTTGATCACGTAGTCGGTGAACGCCTTGACCAGCGTGCTGAACGCCAAGGCGATCACCAGGCCGACGGCGGCGACCACCACATCGCCGCGCATCAGGAAGTTCTTGAAGCCGTTGAGCATGGCAACCTCATCTCACTGACCCGGAGTGACCAAACAGCCACGGCCACGAACGTATCAGCGGCGAGAGGAGAGTGGTGGGAGATTCACCCGAGCCCACCTGAGCTCACCCGGCTGGCGGGCCGCGCACCACGGCCAGCAACGGTTGGCTGGCCACTGCGGCCAACCGCAGCGCCGTGGCCTGATCCACCGCGACCGCGAGCTCAGTCTGACCCACCGGCCCGGCGCCGGTGAGCACTGCCAGCACGCGCACCTGCTCGGCGACCACGCGCGCCTGGCTGGCGCCACCCGAGCCGCCTGCCAACCCGTCACCGGCCGGTCCGATCAACAAGTCCACGAAGTCGCCGGCTTTGACCAGGTCGGCGGCGCCGGCGCTGGCGAGCGCCACGGTCATCGCAGCCGTGCCCGATGGCAGCCCGGTGGTCAGCTCCGCGCCGATCAGGCGCGCCCGGGTGACCGGCTCGCGCGCCCCCATCGCTCCGCCGAGCCGATGCCCGACGGCGTCCTCAGCGCGGGCGAGCGCACCGGGAGGGGCGAGCGCCACCGGCCAGGACGCGACCGTCACGTCGGCGGAGGCCAACACCGCGCCCGCCGGAAGGTCGCGAGTGAGCACCACCACGGACTGGATCCGCCCAGGGTCACCGCGTCGGGGAGCGGGCCGGGCGGCCAGCGCGCTGCCGACGGCGAGCAGCAGGCAGCACAACGCCATGACGCGGCGCGGCCAGCCGCCGAAACGAGCCGTCAAGTCGAATAGCCGCGCCATGGCACGAACGCTAGGCGCGACCCAAGGCCGGGGCCAGGGGCTGAACCAGGTTGTGGACAACGCGAGGGCCGGTGGATAACCACGGCCGCCAACCGGGCCGTGCCCGTCCCCGCCTCGAACCACCAGCACTGCGCGGCACCGAACCGTCGCTTCGCGGCGCCGGATCGGAGCAGGCCTGCCGCTGCGCCGCGTCGGCACCGCACCGTCGCCCTGCGGCGCGGGGCCGACGCGGGACTACTGCTGTGCCACGCGGCGCCGGCCCCAGCGGAAGCACGCCAGCGGCCCGACCGTGTTCAACAGCGCGATCAGCCGCCACATCCGCTTCGGGCCACGGATCTGCTCGGCCGGACGGCGGGCGAGATCTACAACTCGGCCGTCGTGCGGGACGAGGAAGTCATCCGGCCCGCGGACCGGCCGTTCGCGAACCACCCCACCATCGTGGTGCTGCGCGGGTCCCTCGCCCCCGAGGGCGCTGTGCTCAAGCTAGCCGTCGAGGACACCCGTCCCCGCCGGTTCAGCGGGCCGGCCCGCATCTACGGTTCGCGCGACGCCGCCCTCG